>JAAEOZ010000792.1 GCA_024222685.1 Gammaproteobacteria bacterium
CCACCTATATGGAGGCATTAGAAAAGGCCAGCGTTGAAAATAATATTAAACCTTTTGCGAATTTTTTGTCTGATCTGATATCGGACAAACCTCATGCCTAATCGAATATATCAGACTGATGTGATAAAAATTCGTCAATGCATGGGTATTCCAGAATGGATTGCGCACTGTGCTGGAAAGGGTGGCGCCGACTAAAACTATGTGCCTTTAAGTTAAGTTACCTGTCCTCAGTATATCCCATCGAGTTATTTACCGAGTCATAGCCAAATATGCTTATATTGTGGTAATAGCTGATGGTCGCCGAGATATGCGGGCATTGCTTCGACGACGCTTATTGCAGGACTGATTACCCATTGTTTTATTTTCAATAGGTGTGCTGTCCCTCGATGGCCTAATCGGTATACTGTCCCCTGACCCCATATTCACCTGCTTTTTCCCAGAAACCCGCTGTATTTTGTGAAACATCGAACGCAAATTTTAAAAAATAGTACACCTCTAAATAATATCGCGCTCAACTAGATGCTTAGTCGGTACCATACGTTTGCGTAACACGCCAAATATCACCAATTGCTGCTCGTGCACAACATAATAGATTACATGGCTGACATGCGGGAAGCTCGATACATTCATTCCAACTTCTGGCCTGGGCTTACCCAGGGAAGGTGTTTTGGCAAGCAGCCGAATTGTTTGTCGCAGCCCGGTCAGATATTTTTTTGACTGCGCTTCACCCCATTGCGCCACTGTATAATGACGGATTTCTATGAGATCGGACTGAGCGTCTGGGGTTAATTGGTAGTTTGGCACTACGGTCTTGCAACTCTAAAAGGATTAGTCGTAACGACCCGACTCCAACTCATTAAAAAACGCTTCTCCATTAATTAGATCACCTGCTGCAATATCGGCCCGAGCTTGAACGGCTCTTGATTGCAATAAACGCAATTTGAGTGCCTCAATACTCTCATATTCTTCTGCGGAGATCACGATAGCAACCGGCTTTCCGTTCTTGTTAATCTGAACCGGGGCACGCTGGGCTTTTAAGAGCATGTCACCGAAATGAGTTTTAGCTTCATTGGCGGAAAGTGCGTCCATCATTTTTCTCAGAATTTCGTTCGATTCGTTCAGTATAACTGTTTCGATCGATATGTGCCACAATTGCACAATATCAAATCGTGCGTGTCGGTAATAAATGACATCTGTTAATTATAAATTTGAATAAACACCAGACAAAAACCCGATCAACTAAATTTCAATAAATTCACTCCAGCACTAAACAATAGAGGGCTAGTTTTCGGATTAATAACGGCTGTTTTGGTCGACTACAAAATCTGAGACTGACCTGCCCGTGAACCGTTCGTTTCAGGCTCTGTTTGTGGTTGGTTTTTGATGGTTAAGACTAAGTTTCAGGAAATACTTCAGCACATTGTCTGAGCCCATGCACCCAGGCCTTGCCGAGTTGTTTGCGGGCTTGCCTGATGTGATGGGCACTACCTACCAGTGTCTTAAACGGACTTTCGAAGTCTCTGGTCAGGTATATCCAATGATTGCTATCGATGTTTAATCGGGTGAGGAATGCCTTTTGGGCTGTTCTTTCCTGGGTTTCCAGCAAAAGGTAATAGCTTATCGGGTTTAAGTCTACATAAGCCTTGCATGCAGCGATTGCCTTTTCATCGAGCAAGGCCTGCGATTTGATATTAACAAGTGGGTGTCTATTATAGTGATTGGGGAAAGGACTGTGCAGTTGACAGGTGTAGCTTGTGCGACAGTAATTCCCTCACTCATTTAATAAACTTTTTTAAATCGTATAGGGAAATGCCAGAAAGATCATAAATATCAAAAAGATGACCAATCAACATTCCGTAATATTAACAGCCAGCCCACCGCGAGCGGTTTCTTTATATTTGGTTTTCATATCAGCACCGGTCTCGCGCATGGTTTTTATCACTTTGTCGAGTGATACAAAATGTTGTCCATCGCCACGCATGGAGATACGGGCGGCGTTAATGGCTTTAACCGCAGCCATCGCATTGCGTTCAATACAGGGTACCTGAACCAGACCGCCAACCGGGTCACAGGTGAGTCCGAGGTTGTGTTCCATGCCGATTTCGGCCGCATTTTCGACCTGCTCCGGCGTGCCACCGAGCACTTCTGTCAATGCACCTGCTGCCATAGAACAGGCCGAACCGACTTCGCCCTGACATCCTACTTCAGCGCCCGAGATTGACGCATTTTCCTTATAGAGAATGCCGATCGCGCCGGCAGTGAGCAGGAATCGAACAATACCATCGTCACTGGCATCGGGAAAGAAATGATAATAGTAGTGCATAACTGCTGGAATGATGCCTGCTGCCCCGTTGGTCGGTGCTGTCACCACACGCCCACCGGCAGCATTTTCCTCGTTAACTGCCAGTGCGTAGAGATTAACCCAGTCGAGTGATGTGAGTGGATCCTGGCGCGTTATTTCGGGTTGATTACTGAGTTTCTGGAATAAGTCCGCAGCGCGTCGTTTGACTTTCATCCCGCCCGGTAAGATGCCTTTGTTGAGACAGCCATTGTTAACACAGGATTGCATGACTCTCCAGATTTCCAGTAGTCCGTTGTGGACTTCTTCTTTGCTGCGCCAGGTTTTTTCATTTTCAAGCATGATGTCGCTAATGCGCATATGATTGTTGGCGCATAGAACCAGCAAATCGACAGCAGTTCGAAATGGGTGGGGCAGATGTGTATTGTCTTCGACAATACGGTCGGCTCCTGCTGCCTGTTCGTCGACAATGAATCCGCCACCTATTGAATAGAATGCGGCTTCGCGGAGAAGCTCCATTTCAGCATTGTAGGCGTGAAATGTCATACCGTTTGAGTGATATGGCAGGGTCTGGCGCCGATGCATAATCAGATCCTGCTTTTCGTTGAAAGCAACCGATCTTTTAGCAAGCAAATTAATAATCTTTGAGTTTCTTACCTGCTCAAGACGTTCGTCTATGCTGGCAGTGTCGACTTCTTCAGGTAATTCGCCTTCGAGTCCAAGCAGTATCGCCCTGTCACTACCGTGGCCTTTACCGGTAGCACCGAGCGAACCGTAAAGTTCAGATTTAATTCGTGTAACTTTGTCGAGTAAACCTTCATCGTGTAGCGTCTGTACAAACTGGCAGGCGGCACGCATCGGCCCTACAGTATGCGAACTGGAAGGGCCGATTCCAATCGAGAATAAATCAAAAACACTAATCGCCATCTAACTAAGTCCTGAGCATAAGTTACAGTCTAACTATGCCAGAATATTATGAAACATATATTCGGGTTAGTCTGGCTGCGACAACTAGCTGCCAATTCGCGGAGCAGGTTTATTCTTCCTCGTAACTCGATAATGGTGGACAGGAGCAAATCAGATGAGTGTCGCCATAAACATTGTCAACACGGCCTACTGGTGCCCAGTATTTATAATCGCGTAGCGATGCCAGCGGGAAAGCGGCCTGTTCACGACTATACGGGTGCGTCCACTCATCTGCGCATACCATATCGCTGGTGTGCGGTGCGTTTTTAAGCGGGTTGTCTTCTGCATCCATACGGCCCTCTTCGATTTCACGAATCTCTTCGCGAATCGATATCATCGCATCGCAGAAACGGTCGATTTCTTCTTTCGATTCGCTCTCGGTGGGCTCGATCATAAGTGTGCCCGGTACCGGGAACGACATGGTAGGCGCATGGAAACCATAGTCGATAAGACGCTTGGCAATGTCATCGACAGTAACGCCGCTGGTCTGTTTGATAACGCGGGTATCGATAATGCATTCGTGGGCGACATAGCCATTGGTGCCGGTAAAAAGTATCGGGAAATGCGGGTTGAGTCGTCTGGCAATATAGTTTGCATTCAATATTGCTATTGAAGTTGATTTCGATAATCCCTGTCGGCCTAGTAATGAGATATAGGCCCAGCTAATCGGTATTATTCCGGCGCTACCATATGGGGCTGCTGCTACCGGAGGAGTGTGGCCATGGTGATTTGCCAGTGTTGTTGACGGCAGGAAAGGCTTCAGATGTTCACGAACGCCAATCGGGCCGACACCCGGACCACCACCACCGTGTGGAATGCCAAATGTTTTATGCAAATTCAGGTGTGAAACGTCACCGCCGAACTTGCCGGGGGCACATACTCCAACCATCGCATTCATGTTGGCACCATCGATATAGACCTGTCCACCATGCTCGTGTACCAGTTCGCATATATCGGTAACATCGTCTTCAAAAACACCATGAGTGGAAGGATAGGTAATCATAATTGCAGCCAGATTGTCACCATGCTTCTCGATTTTGGCGTGCAATTCATCCATATCAATATTGCCGGTTTTTGATGATGCAACAACGACAACTTTCATCCCTGCCATTTGAGCTGACGCAGGATTAGTACCGTGTGCCGAAGCCGGTATGATGCAAATATTGCGGTGACCCTCGCCACGGCTTTCATGGTAAGCCTTAATCGTCAGCAAACCGGCATATTCGCCCTGTGCACCTGAATTTGGCTGCAATGATATTGCGTCATAACCGGTACAGGCACAGAGCATTTGTTCGAACTCAATAAACAGCTGTCGATAACCCTGGGCCTGGTCTAGTGGGACAAATGGATGAATTCGGCCGAATCCGGGCCATGTCACCGGAATTAACTGGGTTGCAGAGTTAAGTTTCATGGTGCAGGAACCCAGCGGAATCATGCTGCGATCGAGTGCCAGGTCTTTATCCGCTAGCTTACGCATATAGCGCAGTAAATCGGTTTCGGAATGATACTTGCGAAAAACCGGGTGGACCAGTATGTCGCTGCTACGTATCAAATCCGGGTGTAGTGCGTAGCTTGCATCGATGTCAAGATTATCCAGTGCCGCCTTGTCGCCGTAGTCGTGAGTAAAAATATTAAACAGCGTCTCGACATCTTCGCGAGTAGCAATTTCATCGAGTGATATGCCGACTCTACTACCATTAACACGTCGCAGGTTAATTTTTTCGGCACGCGCTGCGGCCATGATGAATTCGGTAGCATTGCCGGTTTCCACGGTAATGGTATCGAAGAAATACTGGGTAGGTATTGTATGCCCAAGTTCACGTAGACCTTCGGCGAGTAAAACTGTGAGACGATGAACGCGCTGGGCGATGCGTCGGATTTCGTCGGGGCCGTGATACACCGCATACATGCTCGCCATAACTGCGAGCAGGGCCTGCGCGGTACAGATATTACTGGTCGCCTTTTCGCGTCGTATATGTTGTTCTCGGGTCTGCAATGCCAGGCGCATGGCGGGTTCACCACGGGTATCTATTGAGACTCCGATTAAACGGCCCGGCATCGATCGTTTAAAGGCTTCGCGTGTTGCCATAAATGCCGCGTGTGGTCCACCGTAACCGAGCGGGATGCCAAAACGCTGAGAGTTGCCAACCACAACATCCGCATCGAATTCACCGGGTGGTGTCAACAGGGTCAGGCTGAGTATATCGGCAGCCACTGCGACCATTGCTTTTTTCTCATGTGTCTGAGCAACCAGTTCGCGATAGTCGTAAATCTCCCCTGTAGAGCAGGGATATTGTAGTAACACTCCAAATACATCGAGTTCGGCCAGATCGTTGAAGGGGTCACCTACAACGATTTCAATGTCCATATGCTCGGCGCGATTTTTAGTAACTACAATGGTTTGAGGGTGGCAGGTATTTGCGATAAAGAAGGTTTTACTCTTATTCTTCGACATACGTTGACACAGTGTCATCGCCTCGGCTGCAGCAGTGGCTTCATCAAGCATCGAAGCATTAGCGATTTCCATGCCGGTTAAATCACTGATCATGGTCTGAAAATTTAACAGGGCTTCGAGACGTCCCTGAGATATTTCAGCCTGATAAGGGGTATAAGAGGTATACCATGCAGGATTACGCATCAGGTTTCGCTCGATTACAGTCGGCGTTTGAGTGTTGTGATATCCCATGCCGATAAAGGATTTATACAATGAATTGCGGGTAGATATGTCGTAGAGTCGATCGAGCACCTGTCGCTCGGTCATGCTGGCTTTTACCGCTAGTGGTTTGCGACGGCGAATCGGTTCGGGCACTACCTTATCGAGCAGTTCATCGAGACTGTTCAGCCCAAGTTCTTCCAGCATCGCAGGTTCATCGTGGCTGCCAGGACCGATATGGCGGCGGATAAAGTCGGTTGTAATATCTAGATCGGACAGTTTCAGGTCAAGATTCGGCATGGCTACACATTCCTCTTTTTAGTCGGCTGGACAACCGGCAATTGGTTCAGTCGCAATATTTTAAATGAATTAGAATATTTTTAAATTTTATAGTTATAATGTTTTCATTAATCTTATAAATGATTATTTCATGAATTTGCCTACTGACCTGTTAAGGACATTTGTCACTATAACCGATCTCGGAAGCTTCACTCGGGCCGGAGATAAACTTGGTCGATCACAACCCGCTATTAGTTTACAGATAAAGCGACTTGAGGACATGCTAAAAACTCGATTATACGAGCGTAGTAGCCGTGATCTTGTACTAAGCCACTCTGGTCGGCAACTGACTGATTATGCACGCAAGATGCTAGCTATTAATGACGAGGCCGTGGTCAAACTGTTGCAACAGGATGTTGAAGGATCAGTACATCTGGGCATACCGAATGAATTTGCTGCATCACGCCTGTTTCCGGAAGTACTCAGTCGTTTTTCTCAATCTTATTCTCAGGTGCAGTTACAGGTTACCTGCGACCTTTCGGTAAACCTCCTCAATCGACTCAAACGAAACAGTTTTGATCTGGTGCTGGCCTTGCATGATAGTAGCGATTCTGGCTATTACAAGGAAAGCTGGTTTGAGGAAATTGTCTGGGTATGTGGCCCGGACTCGAATGCAAGCCAGCGTGAACCCATACCATTAATCGTCGCTCCAGAAGGTTGTATTTATCGGCAGCGAATGATTGAGGCACTGGATACGATTGGTAAACCCTGGCACATTGTGTATACCAGTCAGAATTATGGTGGCATACGTGCTGGTGTTATGGCGGGACTCGGAGTAACTGCTTTAGCCAGAAATACGGTTAGCGAAGGTATGATTATTCTCGGCAGTGCTGAGAGAATGCGGCGATTGCAGCAGGTCGAACTGGGATTGCATTACGATGCCGAAAATGCATCAATAGCATCGCGCAGGCTGGCTGAGTTTATTAGCATGCACTATGGTGGCAAATAAGCGCAGGCTAATTTCTGGTCGCTCAAATCTGATAATTTATCCCAGTCACCAGA
>JAAEOZ010000793.1 GCA_024222685.1 Gammaproteobacteria bacterium
AGCTGAAGTAAACGTTACTTCATGGGGTGGTGGCTACACGGCTTCACAGCAAAAAGCCTATGCCGACACCTGGAAGGAAGGCAAAGTAAACTTTATCAACTACAACGGTGGTCTTGGTGAAGTCAAGACACAGGTAGAGTCCGGTACTGTGACCTGGGACATTGTTGACGTACTGCCGCACGAAGCTCGTGTGGGTTGCGACGAAGGCCTGTTCGAAGAACTCGATCGCAGCATGTTCACTCCAGCAGCAGACGGTACTTCTATGGACGACGACATCATGGTAGAAGTACCAAACGATTGTGTTGTTCCCCAGATATTCTGGTCATATGTTCCTTTTTATGAGGAAGGCACATTCAGTGGCGCACAGCCTGAAACTATCGCTGATTTCTTTAACGTTAAGAAATTCCCCGGTAAGCGTGGCATCCATACATGGCCGAATGCCCTGATTGAAATGGCTCTACTGGCCGACGGAGTAGCAGTTAAAGAAGTTTATAACGTCATGAGTACTGATGCTGGTATCGATCGTGCTTTCAACATGCTCGATAAGATCAAAGATCACGCCGTATTCTGGTCGTCAGGTGCCAAGCCTCTCGAACTCGTTAAGTCTGGCGAAGTTGCTATGTCGCTGGCATATAACGGTCGAATCGGTGCTGCGGTTTTATCTGAAGGCGAAAAGTTCGTTACCGTATGGGACGGACAGGTTCTGGAAGAGGAATGGCTGGTTCTGCTGAAAGGTGCGCCAAATGCTGAAGAAGCTAAAAAATTCCTGGTCCATGCTTCTGCACCCGCGCAACAGGCAGGTCAGGCTCATTTTATCAATTACGGCCCAATGCGAAGTTCTGCGTTTGAGATTATTCAGAAAGGTGAGCCGTGGTTCCATAATGGCGAAAACATCATGGAACACATGCCTAACCGTCCTGAGGTTATGCCTCGTTCTGTAGTCGCCAATCCTGATTGGTGGGCTGACTTCGGCGATTCAATCGGCGAACGTTACACCGCCTGGATGGCTCAGTAAGTCTGAAAGATCTGGAGACGGACAATAGTCCGTCTCCTTTTTTTATTAATGCTAGATAATCAATAAAAAAACCATGACGACACAAACAGCAATTCCCGACGGCCCAATACTCACGGCGGATGGCACCCCGCTTAAAGCGAGTCTGGAAAAATCATTGCGTCAGAGCAAAATGCGAGCTATGTTCCTCGCCGGTGGCCCGCTGTTATTCCTGCTTTTTTTATTCGTTATCCCGATTGGCAACATGCTGACACGCAGCATCGATGACTCGCTAATCAACAATGTACTTCCAGCTACCATCGAAGCTTTCGAAGCCTGGGACAGAACTTCGGAGCCTCCCGAAGCGCTTTACACCGCCTTTGTTAATGACGTAAAAGCGGCTGAAAGAATAGACGTCGGTAAGGTCAGCACGCGTATGAATTACGCCAAGCCCGGCTGGAAAAGCCTGGTTAAACGTACCGCTAGAAAAATTAAGAAACTCGAAGGGCCGGAGTATAAAGCCGACTTAATTAAAATCGATAAACGCTGGGCAGATCCTGAGTTTTGGCTTTCAATTGGCATCATGAAAGATCCTACAACTTTTGGTTATTTTCTCAATTCGGTCGACAAGACTTATGACTTTGAGAAAAACATCATTGATGTCAATGAACGGCGCAAAGTTTATAACTTACTATGGCAACGTACGCTAATGGTGAGTTTTATCGTGACCATTGCCTGTTTGCTACTGTCTTATCCTGTAGCCTATTTACTAGCAACCTTGCCAATGCGCATCTCGAATCTATTAATGATATGCGTACTCATGCCGTTCTGGACTTCGCTGCTGGTGCGTATCGTCGCCTGGATGATCATGTTGCAGCAAAATGGTGTCATCAATGACACGCTAGTGGCCGCAGGAATACTCAGCGATGAAAATCGACTGGCGATGATGTATAACTTCAACGGCACGGTCATTGTCATGACCCAGATTTTATTACCCTTCATGATCTTGCCTCTTTACAGCGTCATGAAGACTATTCCACCCAACTATATGCGAGCGGCACAAAGCCTGGGCGCAACCCCTACGATGGCTTTTATTCGTGTCTATATGCCGCAAACGATACCTGGTATTGGCGCTGGGTGTATCCTCGTATTCATCGTAGCAATCGGCTACTACATTACCCCTGAACTGGTTGGTGGCAAGGATGGACGGTTAATCGGTAATATGGTTGCCTACCATATGCAACGATCACTCAACTGGGGTCTGGCAGCAGCGATGGGTACCGTACTGCTGGTAGCGATTCTATTTCTGTACTGGCTGTATGATAAAATCATCGGCATCGATAACATGAAGATGGGTTAACGATATGGCTTTACCTATTTATACCACGCCCGGTCAGCGTCTCTGGCATTACACATACATGGCGTTCTGCATTTTTGTGTTATTTTTCCTGGTCGCGCCGCTGGTCGTGGTTATACCTCTTTCATTTACATCTACACCGTTTTTGAGTTTCACACCGGAGATGCTGTCGCTGGATCCCGATGGTTTTTCAATTCGATGGTACAAGGGGCTGTTCGGTATCTGTGATGATTATGAAGCTAACATAACAACAATATGTAACGATAAATGGATGACCGGAGCACAGGCCAGCATCCTCATTGCTATTGCCTCTACCCTGCTGGCAACGTTTCTTGGTACGCTCGCGGCATTAGGTTTAAGTAGCGATAATATGCCAGCCCGCCGTTTAATCATGGCGCTGATGATTTCTCCCTTAATCGTGCCTTTGATCATCACAGCTTCGGGAATGGCGTTTTTCTTCGCTAAAATTAACCTGACTGCAACCTGGCCTGGCATTGTGCTCGCACATACTATTCTCGGTTTACCTTTTGTGGTCATTACTGTGACATCGACACTGGTCGGTTTTGATAACTCACTGATAAGGGCTGGTGCAAATCTTGGCGGCACCCCGGCTTATAACTTCTTCAAAATTCAGATGCCACTTATTGCACCCGGTATGATTTCGGGCGCACTTTTCGCGTTCATTACATCGTTTGATGAGATTGTTATTATTCTCTTTGTCGGTGGTCCACAACAACATACCTTACCGCTACAAATGTGGTCAGGTATTCGTCAGGAAATCAGCCCTACAATTTTATCGGCAGCGACTATTCTGGTGTTATTCTCCGTTGTCTTGCTAACAACGCTGGAAATGCTACGCCGTCGAAGCGAACGCATACGCGGAATCACGCCTCACTAACCAAGCAGATTGCCTGATTAGCAACATGCAAGCTGGTGATATGGTGTACTACCTGCATCTCAACGCAGTAGGAACCGAGGTGAAATTCCCAGCTCTGGTGCTAGACATCGGCGACGATGGTATACATATACGTGTCGGGCGCTTTAACCCGACCACCAGCAAGCTAGCGACATTCGAATCAACGGTGGCGAGCGATAAGCTCATCCCACGGACCGCTGCTTTCAGTTTTGAGGAAGAATTAATAGGCAACTCCTAAATTCGACTTTGTCTATAACCGACGCTGACTCAATCCAGCCGATATCACTTCATTGATTACCACTCTAAACGCCATCGCGCCCATATTTCTGATTATCCTGATCGGTTATTTGCTATATCGCACAGCAATAGTAGGCGAACAGGTCTGGTCAGCAATCGAGCACATCTGCTTTTACCTGCTCCTGCCGTTTTTAATCATTCGTACCTTAAGCCGTGCAAATCTCGGGGATGTACCGGTTATCGATTTTATACTTGTGATACTTGTCGCTATATCCGCTATGTCACTATTACTCGTTCTAGTTTACAGCCTGTTACGAGCGCGCTATCCATCGAGCGGTCCGAGTTTTACCAGCCTGTTTCAGGGAGCAACACGTTTTCATGGCTTCGTCGCACTTGCGATCATCGGCCCCTTATATGGTGACAACGGTGTTACCCTCGCCGCGATCGCACTGGCTATCATGGTGCCACTTTTAAACACAACATCGGTAATCGTACTTTCTGTTTATGGGCATAGTGCTCAAAGCATTCTAATCAAACAAATTTTAAAGCAAATTGCCAGGAACCCTCTCATTATCGCCTGCTTTGCAGGGCTAATGTTAAACTGGACAGGAATCCCCGATATCGCATTCTCGGCCGTTGAAATCATTGGCAATGGCGGACTTGGTCTCGCGTTGCTTGCGGTAGGCGCAGGCATGCGGCCTGGTCATGCGGTAAATAGCAAATTGTTGATATTTCTCGGGGTGTTTATCCGACTCATTGGCATGCCTGTTGTTATTATTATAATGGCCTGGCTGGTTGGACTCGAAGGCCTGCCACGTACTATCGCTATTATCGCCGGTGCCGTGCCAACTGCTGCTTCGTCTTATGTTATGGCTCGAAAGATGGGTGGTGACGCCGAGCTCATGTCAAATATTGTTACCTTTCAAATCATCGCCAGTTTCGTTACGCTACCCGGTTTTATTTACATAGCTAATCGACTTTAAGCCGAGCCTTCCGACTCCGGCGGTATCAAAATAAAATTACCAACATGTTGTTTCTCCAGAAATTGCTGTTGCGCCCTGACGATTTCCTGCATCGGAAAACTCGCTGCCAGCAACGGTTTGATTTCATTATTTTCTATATAGGAAATTAGATTAGGGAATACCGGTTCATCCCAGGCCGTACAGCCGATCAGGTTTAAATCCTTCAAATAAAACTGACGCATATCCATGCTGACTATAGGGCCTGCAATAGCACCGGACGAAGCATATCGACCGCCACGACGTAATAGTTTTAACAAAGAGGCAAAGACTTCACCAGCAACATTATCGAATATAACATCAGTACTTTCCTTCCCCAGTTGACTCATCCAGTCATCATTACGGTTGACAACCTGATCCGCTCCAAGATCCGATATTGCCTGCATTTTATTTTTACTGACAACTGCAGTCACTTTTGCACCTCGTCGCTTTGCCAGTTGTACCACAGCCGAGCCCACACCTCCCGAAGCACCAGTCACCAGCACATGATCGCTATTGTTCACCTTAGCTCGATGAACCATGTTTTCGGCTGTCCCATAAGCACACGGAATGGTAGCAAGTTCAGCATCACTCCAGTCGCAATCAACATCAAATACTTCCGATGCTGGAACCCGTACGTACTGTGCAAATGCACCATCAAAATCGGAGGCCATCCAGATATTATGCAGAGAATCAAACCCGTTTGTTCGCATACATGAACGAATCAGTACCCTCGAGCCTACTCTGCTAGCATCAACATCCGCTGCTACGGCTACAATTCGACCACAACAATCCGTACCCTGAATTAAAGGAAATGGTGTCGATTCATTCCAGCCACCATCGGCGACTTCAATTGTCTTGTCTTCAGATTCCATAGCCGAATCACTAGTCGCCGAAGTAACAGAATCCGAGTACCAGCCCAGGCGAGTATTGATTTCGGTGTTGTTTATACCTGCAGCAAGAACCTGGATCAAAACTTCACCTGGCAAAATCTCTGGAACCGGTACCTCACGAAAATCAAGCCTGTCATATCCACCGTTGCCTGTAGTAACAACCGCTTTCATTGATTGCCCGGTAAAACTCAGATTAAACCGATCTGGTTTGCATTGGGTGATATAGCTTAAATCAGGCATTTTCATATCCGGCAGGTTTCTACTGAGCTTACCCACCTACCTGATCATTGTCGATACCGAACCGACCTCATCCTGCTGTTGTGGTAAATCGACAAGGTCAATACAGGTTTATATTTGACCTGAGTTTTCGTCCTCTTCTTCATCTTCTTCCGGTTCCTCTACCAGACTGAGACCACCGAAAACATCTCCGCCAGCAGACGAGCTGGTTTTACCTTTATTGCCCAGCTCGATCCTGAGCCGCAGGTTATTTTCAGCGTCTGCATTCTTTAGCGCTTCTTCCAGACTGATTTTCCCACTGTTATACAAATGGTACAAAGCGGTATCAAATGTCTGCATGCCAGATGACTCCGATTTTTCCATCGCTTCCTTAATCTCCGTCACCGCGCCTTTCAAAATCAGGTCGGCAATGCGCCCGGAATTTAACAGTACCTCGATAGCTGCACATCTTTTTCCATCTACCGTTGGAATCAATCTTTGCGAAACAAAAGACTGTAAGTTGATAGATAAATCACTCAGTAATTGAGGACGTCGCTCTTCAGGAAAGAAATTAATGATTCGATCGAGAGCCTGATTAGCGTTGTTTGCATGCAAGGTAGAAATAGCCAGGTGTCCGGTTTCGGCAAACGCCAACGCGTGCTCCATGGTTTCACGATCTCGAATCTCACCGATCAGAATTACATCGGGCGCCTGACGTAAGGTATTCTTTAACGCATCTGCGAAGGAATCGGTGTCGACACCGACTTCACGTTGATTGACAATACAGCCCTTATGCGGATGAATATATTCCACCGGATCTTCGATAGTGATGATATGACCTTTGGAATGGGTATTTCGATAATCGATGAGTGCAGCCAGTGAAGTCGATTTGCCGGAACCTGTGCCTCCGACAAATAATATCAATCCACGTTTGAACATGATGACATTCTTGAGGACTTCTGGTAGCCCTAAATCATCAAACTGAGGAATTTCTGTAACGATATTGCGAATCACCATGGCAACTTCGTTACGCTGTTTGAAGATATTGACTCGAAATCGGCCAATATCGTTTAATGAAAGCGCCAGATTCATCTCCGGCTTTTCGACAAATTCTCTCTTTTGCTTATCATTCATTATTTCCTGAGCCAGTTTTTCGACCCATCCTGGGGGAGCGGGATCCTTGCCAAGCGCTGTCAAAACACCGTTAAACTTCGCACTCGGTCGGGCACCGGTAGAAAAATAAATATCGGATCCGCCCTTTTCAGCGAGAATTTTCAGATAAGGGGTTACTTTCATAGTGTCTATCGATCCACGAGATCAGTTGCACCAGAAGTATAGTGGTTGCTGGAATTAAATCTGGGATAAAGGTTAATTTCGTCCTTTCACCTCGACTTCACAACCGGGCTCTTCAGGCTCATCGTCCAGCATTTCAGGTGGGAAACCCGGTGCCAGTACTTCAACACCAGCGGCTTCTTCCAGTCGTTTTATTATATTCGGCGAGAGCTCACGAGAACCATAGCGATCCTGCCCCTGCCGAAAAATCTTCTCAAATAAAGGCGCCAGTTCAAGTTCGAGATCACCACGTTTGGCGACATCATTAAACAGACCTATGTCCTTGCAGACAAGATCCATGGTGAAACTGATATCTCGGCTACCGTTTAAAATAACCTGGCTCTCTGTTTCGTGCACAAATGAGTTGCCAGAAGAAATTCGAATCGCTTCATAAGTGGTATTCATATCCATTCCAGCAACTTTTGATGTAACCAGTGCCTCGCACAGGCTTAGCAGATTCGCAGTCGCCAGATAATTGGTAACAACTTTAAGTACCGATGCCGAACCAAGTGGGCCGGTATGTAAAATACGCCGTCCCATAGTGGTTAACATTGGTAAAAATGTTTCAAATGCTGCCCGTTCGCAACCAGCAAAGATAGCAATATTACCGGTGGTAGCGCGATGGCATCCTCCCGACACCGGGCAGTCGATCGGCTCGGCACCAACAGCCCTGACTTTTTCACCCAGTCGGATGACTTCATCCTTGTCTGTGGTACTCATTTCCGCCCATATCTTACCGACACCAAGCCCGGCAAGCGCGCCGTCCTCAGCTTCCATCACCGCAGCACTCGCTGCCGGACTCGGCAGACAGGTGATCAAAACGTCGACATCCTCGGCCATTTCTTTCGGACTATCGGCCCATTTTGCGCCGCCATCCAGAAATGGCTGAGCAATCTTTTTATCGAGATCTCGAACGGTCAAATCGATGCCATTTCGTAACAGGCTGCCAGCCAGTTTGCCACCAACATTACCCAGGCCTATAAATCCTACTTTCATGTGCTGCCCCTTCGATTAAATGTGACATTGAATAAAAGCCCGTATTATTAACGGCATTAAGGATGAATCAAACTATTTTTTCGGAGTGAGTATTACGGGCAAACAAGCTTCAACTGCGGCTGATAGGTCTTATACCTCGCAGTATCACGGGTATTAAAGGTATTCCCAAATGTTTGGCATGTTCACCTATATAGAAGTCCGGCATGGGTGACTTTTTATTGCCTTTGTTCTTTCGATACTGCTTATAGATTCGACTGACGTTAAATACATAAAGCAGTACGCATGAATCGATCAGTGCCTGTTTGCTTTTAGTCACGCGTCATATCCATGATCTCATCAGTAGACAACTTGCCCTTAGTGATACCCCGCGCCTTTTCGAATGGATTGAATCGTTCCAGATTGACCAGCTCGACGTGATTATTCACAAGGATAAAATCAACTTCGGTTTTTCCGGGAATAATGTCCAGCACCGTAGGTGCGGAAAAGCGTAGCGTCATCCGCCGCATGTCCAAACCAGATTAAAGGACTAGTAAAATGCCAAATTACCGAAGAAACCGTATACCCGGTGGCTGTTATTTCTTTACCGTCAATTACTGGAAAGGCATCAAAATACATTACTAGTTGACAAGATCAAATTGCTTCGAACGGTAGTCAGGCAGGCAAAAGACAGGCATCCGTTTCACCTCGATGGCTGGGTTGTGCTACCTGAGCATATGCATATTATCTTAACTCTGCCTCTGGGCGATGATGATTTCGTCAAAAGAATACGATTAATTAAAAACCTGTTTTCCAGGCGTCTACCCAGAACCGAACATCGATCACAAGCTCGACAAAAAAGAAACGAAAGAGGTATCTGGCAACAGAGATATTGGGAGCATACAATTCGGGATGATCGCGACTATGCGGCTCATATGGATTATCTTCATTACAATCCGGTTAAGCATGGATATGTCACGCGGGTGAAAAATTGGCCTTATTCAAGCTTTCACAACCTGATGGGATTGCAGGTTTATCCTGCGGATTGGGGTGGTTGTGTCATTGACCTTGAGGTTGGGGAGCGTGGTTGAGACATGCGGCGGATGACGCTACGCTTTTCCGCCCTACGATATTGGGTATTCCGAGGGCATCGAACTTAACCCCGAACCTGCTCAACCAATCCCGCACAACATTAACAGTAAAGCACCCGGACTATGCTGAAATCTCAAAGCTTTGTGGCTCCGCTGACCAGAAGCATTAAACGCTTCGCGTAAAGACCTGTTTAAATCGAAAGATTCCAATTAATATTCTGGAACTACCCTCACTTATCCTTAACGCGACCGACTCTTAATAGTCAAATTCGCCGATCCAAATCGAAGGCCTGATTGCTGGCGAAACTCAGCCTCAATTTCCTCGATTGAACCATCCACAAGACTAAGTCCACTAACGAGTAGGCGGGCATTTAATTTGACATCTGCATTATCCGTTGCAAATACGAACAGTTTTTCGTCACCGAATGGAGGCTGAATCTTAAATTGAAAACCGGTTTGTGGCGGCGGAACCGGCATATAAAAACCCTTTTCATAAAAGTGGCTAGCGCCTTGCTGATTCGGGTAGATTTGAACGAGGTTGGCTTTAGCATCTCGATAAAACAGGTAAACATAGGCGTCTCGATCCATTGACAATAAAAAGGATATAACATCGCCTTCAACAAAGCTCTGTTGATCACCCAGGTGGGTAGTTATTTCAACAGTTATGGGATCGAGTTCGCTTGCAGTAGCCAGTTGATGAAACTGCACCGAAACCACGAACACAGCACAAACTGTGCATTTTGCTAACCAGAACAGCAGGGATCTCACCATTTAAATATATGGGTATAGCCAACAAATATTCCGTTCAAAGTAAAGTCCTGTCGGTTACCATCGTCGAAATCAAATCGATACTTCCGAAATCTAAAACCAAAATTCAGGTGCTGGTCTTTATCCAGTGTATAAACACTTCCTAGTATCAATGATCTGCTTTTGCCATCACCCAGATCCGACACATCGTCATCCTTTACTTCGCCATTGACGAATCCCAACGAGCCAAAAAGCAACCAGTCCTGATTCAGTGGGTGATAAGCTGAAACACCGAAACCCAGACCACCGAAATTTTGCTGATAACCATTGTTCTTCCATTTACTACCAGCACCTTTCAGGTCAACAAATAACGATACCTGAGGCCAGAAATAATACCCGGCCAGCAAATCGAAATCACTGTGCTCTACA
>JAAEOZ010000794.1 GCA_024222685.1 Gammaproteobacteria bacterium
GATAATACAAAAATATTAAGTGCGCAGGTATGGATTTCTAATATCGGTCATTTTACAGCGATGAATCAAGTCTGGGATGCCTGGTTACCCGAAGGAAACGCGCCGGCCCGTGCCTGTATCGAAGCCAGATTGGCCAGTCCCGATCTGCTGGTTGAAGTTGGAATAATTGCAGCCAGGTAATTCTGTATAAAAAATCTCTGTGGGTCTAATCAAACAGTATTCAATTTCTGATACTTTTCTCGAACACTGCGAGGCCTATTGACAACAAAATAATAGCTATTTTTTGTAATCAAATCCTACGGTTAGACGCCTAATGTTACTATTAGTTTAACTATATACATGCATTTTCAAAAAAGCCTGGGGCTCGATAACTAACAGCAGAATAAACTATGAAATTTATTGATATATGCGCTGCAGTTAGTGTTGCTGTAATCTGGGGCATGGGACTCATTATTGCCAAGGCGGGCATGTCTCACTTTTCTCCGATTCTACTGATGGCTCTACGATTTACATTAACCGCGGCTTGTCTAATCTGGTTTTTTCGACCTCCTCTGAAATTGTACAAAAGCCTTTTCTGGATATCACTGGTCAGTGCAGCAATTCAATATAGTCTGACCTTCAATGGAGTTAAGGGCATCGACGCATCGACTGCTGCTTTACTGGTTCAGCTCGAAGTCCCTTTCGGTTTAATTATGGCCTGGTTATTCCTTGGCGATCGTATAACGATCAGGCAAATAACTGGCATTGTGGTCGCCTTCACGGGTGCTATATTAATAATCGGCGAGCCCAGGCTATCAGGTGACTTAATCTATGCTTTCATGGTAATTGGTGGCGCCTTCACCTGGTCAGTAGGTCAAATTATGATAAAGAAACTCGGCAATATAGGCGGTTTTATGCTAATCACCGGGGTTGCTATTTTCGCTGCACCTCAGTTATTTATTGCGTCTTATCTTTTTGAGACCGCCCAATTACAACAAATTCAAAATGCGAACCTGGCTGCGTGGAGTTCTGTGGCATATTTAGGCCTGGTCATGACCGCAATGGGCTATGCACTCTGGTATCGATTAATCGGCCTGTACGATATTAATCAGGTAATGCCGTTTCTGCTATTGCTACCGGTTACATCGGTAATTGGCGGCATCGCATTTCTCGGTGAATCGCTTACGCTAAAAATTTCGATAGGCGGTTTGATGGCATTGACCGGCGTGGCGTTTATTACGATTCAGCGATCACCACTGAAATCCAGCAAACCCTGTTAATCAGCTATACATCAAACAAGTAGGATAATAGTATTCAAACTCTGCATAAAATCGAGAGAGTGAATCAATGCGACGCCTGAAACAATTATTAGACACTGGCAATACCGTGCTATCAGGGTGGTGTGGCATAACCGATCCAAGATATCTGGAGGCCGTAGCCGAATATGATTTCGATGCTCTGGTTCTTGACATGCAGCATGGATTTTTTGATGAAACCAGCATTCAAAATGCTATTGCTACGCTGGTCGCCCGTGGTAAGGCACCCCTGGTTCGAATTCCGATACAACGTTGGGATACTGCTTCACGGGTGATGGATTTTGGTGCTCTCGCAGTAATAGCCCCAATGATTAACACGGCCGAAGACGCCAGGGCTTTCGTATCCGCAACTCGTTTTGTACCGCTAGGCAACCGCTCTTACGGGCCTCGGCATGCGGCCTCTCTATATGGTATCGGCACTGAGGAATACCTCAGCGAATTCGATCAGTGTTCGCTGGCGCTGGCAATGATCGAAACGCGCGAAGCTTACCAGAATTTAGATGACATACTGGATGTCGAAGGCATCGACGGGGTACTCATCGGCCCTGGCGATCTTTCCATTTCTTTTCGGCAAAACCCGATACCGGACGCTTACGGAGTCGATACTATCGATGTTGTTAAGGACATTGTTAAGCGCTGTAAAGAAGCTGGTAAAAAAACAGCGGCATTTTCATTCAACACCGTTACCGCGAACATGCTCAATGGATTGGCAGTTGATATTATTTCCGTGGGACTCGATGTCACCTACCTGTCCGATGGTGTTAAATCCCACCTCTCGGGGCTTGATTTCAGGTAAGCACAATCGAGCCAGAAACTAACCAAAGGTTGATCCTGCATTCCACTACGAATGCTTGCTCTACTCATTAGGAGACTATTATGTGGGCCGCTATACGAGCTTCATGGCCGCTTTTTACAGGCATGATATTTCTAATGGTGAGCAACGGTTTACTGACAACCTTACTTACTTTAAGAGCTAGTGGGCTGGGATTTAGCGATTCAGCAATTGGCCTGATGCAATCAGGCTATCCGGTGGGATCTTTGCTTGGCTGCTTAATTGCCCCACGACTAATCATGCGAGTAGGACATATCCGGGTTTTTGCAGCACTCGCCTCAATCGCCAGTGGTGCGGCACTGGTACACCTTGTGACCTTCGATCCTCTAAGCTGGAGCGCTATGCGACTCGTAACCGGTTTTTGCTTTTCGGGACTCTATATCGTCTCTGAAAGCTGGTTGAACAGCAGTGCGGATAATGAAAGTCGTGGCAGTATTCTGTCTATCTATTTTATCGTTCAAACCGGCGGCTTAACGGCTGGACAGTTGCTGCTCAGTATTTCGAGTCCGGAAGGTATATTGCTTTTCATCATAGTCTCAATACTGATTTCATTTTCACTGGTTCCTATGCTCGTATCGGACAGCGCCACGCCGCCTTATGAATTACCCGAAAGAATTTCCCTGTTCGAATTATTCAGACTCACGCCAATGGGGCTAACCGGTAGTTTTCTCAACGGCATTGCACAAACCGTGCTCTATGTGGCATTAGCGATTTACGCTAAATCACTCGGGCTAGCTACGGGATCGATTGGCCTGATGCTCGGTTTTATGACAATAGGCGGCATGCTTTTTCAATTCCCGATGGGTAAACTCTCAGACATTATAGACAGGCGACTGGTAATTGTCGGTGCGTCTGCACTGTCCATTCCCGTTTGCATCCTGCTTGCTTCACTGCATAATCCAGCCGACAGTTTAAACCTGCTTAATCTGCTCGTGGTAATACTGGGTGGATTGACGCTACCGATATATTCGGTTTGTATGGCACATATGAATGACCAACTGAAACCTTCCCAGATAGTCGCCGCCAGCGGCACTCTGGTGTTAATACTAGCGACAGGCATGACCATTGGCCCAACTCTGGGAGGTATGGCAATCGAACGCTATGGCCCCGAGGGTATTTTCTACTTGCTTTCAATAACCGCTTCCCTGACAGTCCTGACAGGATTGTTTCGCTGGTGGCAGGGGCCTGGCCGTATTGAAAACCATTCCAGCGCTGTTGCTGTCTCGGCCAGTTTGACGCCGGAAGCGACAACCCTTTACCCTGATGCATCGTCTCAGGATGGAGAGAGATAATTGAATTCTCGCCATAGCAACGGAGCTATAATCGATGGACTATAACGATATTTCACTTCTGCTTCGCTCACACTCACCTATCCTCGTTTTACAGACTCACGA
>JAAEOZ010000795.1 GCA_024222685.1 Gammaproteobacteria bacterium
ACGACCCGGATGGACTCGACGACGAAAAACTCGCCTATGTCATCGAGTTAAAAACAGTCAAGCGCGGTCGAATTTCTGAATATGCCGACAAATACGGTGCTCAATATCATGACGGCAAACGCCCCTGGGAAATAGCTTGCGATGTCGCCATGCCCTGCGCCACGCAAAATGAACTCAATAAATCAGAAGCCGAAATGCTGGTCAAAAACGGTTGCATGGCAGTGTCGGAGGGTGCAAATATGCCAACCGAAGAAGACGCCGTCGAGGTATTCCAGCAGGCAGGTGTTATGTATGCACCAAGCAAGGCGGCTAATGCCGGAGGCGTCGCAGTCAGCGGGCTCGAGATGAGCCAGAACAGCGCCCGAATTTCCTGGACCGAAGACGACTTAAACCGTCAGTTACGCGAAATTATGGCAAGGATTCACGATCGTTGTGTTGCTCAGGGGCGTGATGGTGACCGAATCGATTATGTTAGAGGAGCCAATATCGCCGGATTTATTAAAGTAGCCGATGCGATGTTGGCTTACGGGGTGGTTTGAGGAGTAGCTAACTGACCCCTATAAAATGGAAATCAGGAAGGTAATAAATGGAATTAGAATATGAGTTTTGATACCAATATTATAAATCGGCATATTTTTTCTGAAGGGAGTATTCAGGTTTCACCGGCTGAAATTGTTCAGTTGAATTTGCAACAACCGACTGCCTTCAAAGCGAGTTACATTAACACTCCCATTGTTTCTGGATACCAGGTATTTTTATCTGGATATGCTAGTAAAATTCTCCACCAGGAAACAAGTATCGTTTTTAGACAATCATTAGAAATTGCAATTAACTCTCTTCGTTCTAATGGTCGAGTGAATAATATTTATAATAAAATTGGATCTCCAAAAACATTAATGCTCCAAGCCGACTACCACAGTATTTGGTACAGATTCAACAGCGGACAGGTCTTAATTTATAATATTGAGCTTAAAGATAATTTTCGATTACAAAGAGACAAACTCGAAAGAATCGGAGCCTACAAAATCAGGAAAAATACCCTGGGCATTTGGGAATCCAAAGGTAAAGTCAGTGCAGTTAATACTCAATACGCCGCCGTTAATGGTCAATCTAACAATCTGGCAAAAGCCACCTGGCTTATGGGTGAGCATCTCGATTTTGAATTCGGTAAGGGAACAGTTAAGGAATATACCTTGTTTCACAACCCCAGTGTCGGCGGTGGAGGCGATACCTGGGAATCGTTTCGAGACAAACTCGGCGTTACGACTGAAGTAACAAAGAAATTCAGTCATTTGTTACAGGACACACAAAAATCCGGGAATGAGACTAAATGGATGGCACATAGTCAGGGAGGCGTGATTTTCGCCGAAGCTGTTCGTTATCACTTAAATGGCAATAGCAGCTGGTCTATAACAGGCGGATTTAATGGCGTTTTTCGTAAAGACAAAGGCGAGTCTCTCAATATGCATAGCGTTGCCTTTCATGGCAATGCAAATAATAATCTGCGCTCGAAAGTGCTGTTTGATAGGGCCGGTGTAGAGGTATTGGCTACTCGAGCAAATTCATATGATTTTGTAAATACTTTGATAGGTGCAAATACTACAAATCCCTGGCGAATAGCTGGATCAATAGTTTACGCCAATCATGTATTTTCAGGTTCTCCTCAACAAAGTCCTCATACTCTAATGAAAGAAGGGTTTGACGAGTGGGACGAACAAATGAAATTTGGGCCTGGTAAAGGACGGGGAATTATACAAAAAAGTTTCGACGCTCTGGATAAAACAGGCCGTAAAGGTATCGAATATATCAGTAACTACCTGAAATGATGCTCCCTAAAATAGTCAAGAACAGTTTAAAGGTAATAATCATGCTCTCAGTCATAACTAAAGTATTTGGTCTTAGCACTACCCCCGAACATCACCCACTTATGCCACGTGAAATTAACCTCTCAGGTAATATTATTCATTTTGCTATGCCTGAGAACTTCAGTCGAGATATGCCTGCTGAAGACATGATCGAGACTGTTAATTTAAGTGATAAAAGCATCTATCAGGACTACCAGAAATTCACTCTAATTCGACGTTGGTGGGATTTCAAAGATGGTGGTTTCTTTGGTAAAGAGTATGGGACATTGATGATGTCTTTGTATATCAAGGAGGCTTCTGACTCGCTTGCTATCGACACGTTAAAACCGTTGGATTTTATTGACATAATTATTGATGATATCGAGAGAAATAAGCCTGAGAATCCCGACTCGCTACGAGTATATTCAGATTACTTTGCTGCTTATAAAGAGAAATACTTTAACCATCAAAGATGGATGGAATATGCACAAGATAAGGCAGATCCACCACAAATTCTTTTTCTATATGCAATTCCAATAACTGAAAAACATTATGTAGTTGCAGAATTCACTTCAGCACCAAACGACAATATTGGCATCCGAAGTTTTCTTGAAAGTATAACCGAACCGTTTATCCAAAAAATAATGCAAACCTTTCACATAACATACCAATTCGACAATCCCGTAAGAGAGGCTGTACTAAAGTCCGATGGACCTACCCTACAACAACTAATCGACGAAAAAGTAAAACAACTCGAACAATCTGGTCAACCCAACTAAAGCCTCAACCCCCCATCCAGCTCAATTATCCGCCCATTGATATAATCATTATTAAGGATATAAGCCACAGTATCTGCCAGTTCACCAAGACTACCGGTCCTGCCCAGCGGTACGCCGCCGACAATTCGATCATAGGCCTCGGGTTTCATCGAGGCGACCATTTCGGTTTCGAACACACCCGGCGCTATGCCGACACAACGGATACCGTAACGCGCCAGTTCGCGTGCCCAGGTAACGGTAAGCGCTGCAACACCTGCTTTGGCAGCTGCATAGTTGGATTGCCCGGCGTTACCGGCGCGACTAATGCTGGAGATATTGATAATCACACCATTGCTACCACTTTCGATCATCTTTGTAGCCGCTGCACGACCACAGAGGAAGACCCCGGTTAAATTCACATCGATAACCGATTGCCACTGCTGCAAAGATAATCGATCGCTGACTACACCATCCTTGGCTTTGACCAGCAGGCCATCTCGCAGTATGCCCGCATTGTTCACCAACCCGCTAATGCTGCCGAGATCAGACTCGATACTCGAAAATAGATCATCAACCTGCTGCTCATCGACGACATTGGCTATATAGGTTTTCACCTGTGAGTTGCTTTGTTGAAATTCATTAAAGGCCTGTTCGAGAGCGGCCTCATTGACATCAACCAGCGCGATATTTGCACCACTAGCGGCCATTTGTAAACCGATAGCCTTACCCAGGCCCTGCGCACCGCCGGTGATAACTATCGTACTATCTTTTATTTCCACAAACTGCTCCTGAAATTTAAAATCATGGTTTTTTGTGGGCGGCATTATATGCTAGATTGCCTGCTTACGACTAACAGGAAAGCACCGATTATAAGCACAAACTTCTATGTCTATACCCTTTGCACTCTACAATGCGTTTTCTGAAACCGGCTTTGGCGGTAGTCCAGCGGGCATAATCCCGCAAGCTATCAATATAGATAAAGAGAGCCGACAGAAAATCGCCCGCGAAATTGGTGCACCGGCAACCAGCTTTGTCAGTCATTACAGTAGCGAACAGGTTAGCGTACAGTTTTTTTCAACTGTCACCGAACTACCTATGTGCGGGCATGGCACTGTCTGTTTAATGACACGACTGGTTGACCTGGGCATTATAGAAATTACTGATTCTGAAACCCTTGAAGTCAGGCTCGAGTTACCGACTACTATCGCCACTGTTGAGATCAGCAAACGTGAAGACAGTCGAACTCAGGTTATGCTGGACGTCGCGATCCCACAATTTCGCACCGATACTCTAGATCCAGTGCAGTTATCTTCAATTCTGGGCATTAGCAACGATGATTTTCACCAGGAGCTAGTGCCGGAAACCGCGGTGGGCGATTTTGTTCATCTGGTGGTACCGCTTAAAGGCCTCAATGCCATGTCACGATTAAGACCTGATTTCGACGCTATCGTACGATTTTGTCATCAGCATGATATTCAAACGATTGCCGTGTTCTGTAGCGAAGTAGAACAGGCGGCCAACACTTTACACGTACGCGACTTCTGCCCCGCTGTCGGTGTTGCAGAGTCCGCCGCTGCCGGAACTACTAATGCAGCCCTGAGTTGTTATCTGATCCGACATCAGCTGGCAATCCCGGCAAACAACCAGCCGCTGACCATACTGGCAGAACAGGGTATAGAAATTAACCGGCCGAGTTCGATCCGCACAGTTGCGACAATGCACGGCAGTAAAATGCTGCGATTGCAGGTTGGCGGCGTCGCTACCAGAGTTTTCGACGGTCAACTGTATTTACCGACGCAATGCCGTTAAACCGGAGCTCTTAACATGGCCACAGATATTTCAGGGCTTTACCAGGACACCATAGTATGGGACGCACATGCCGGTGTTTTCCCAAGCCCGCAGGTCGATTTGAGTTTATTGAAGGACTGGCATGATAGTGGCGTGAATTATGTCAGCATCAATGTTGGCTTTGATGTGATGGAGTGGCAACAAACACTGGCAACACTGGCCGCTTATCGACACTGGATGCTGGCACAGAAAGATAAATTCACGCTGGTCGGCAGCATTGATGATATCGAACAGGCCAGGCAACAGAATAAGCTCGCGGTGAGTTTCGACATCGAGGGTATGAACGCTCTCAACGACGATATCCATATGCTTGGCGTCTATCATGCGCTTGGTGTTAGACAGATGCTATTTGCCTATAATTTAAATAACAATGCCGCCGGGGGCTGCCATGATAAAGATACCGGCCTGAGTTTATTTGGCAAACAAATCGTCGAGCAAATGAACCACCTCGGCATTATTGTCGATTGCTCGCACGCAGCTTACAGAACTACTATGGATATTATGAGTGAGTCGCACAAACCTGTAGTATTTTCTCATTCCAATCCGACCGCTGTCTGCGACCATCAACGCAATATCAAAGACGACCAGATAAAGGCCTGCGCGCAAACCGGCGGAGTCGTCGGCGTCAATGGTATGGGTATTTTTCTTGGTGACAATCTTTCTAACAACGAAACGCTGATAAAACATATCGTTTACCTGAGTGAACTGGTAGGCGCAGACCATGTCGGTATAGGTTTTGACTATTCACCACCAACCGGGCTCGATCTCAGCGCCATACTCAGTAGCCGCCCGGACTACTGGCCCGCCGGTCAGTGCTACGATACACCGCATATCGCACATGCCAGCCCGGCCCAATTACAGGATTTAAGCGTAGAACTACAACAATTTGGGTTTCATGATGCTGAAATACGCGGCATTCTGGGTGCTAATTTCCATCGGGTTGCGTCGCAGACATGGGTGAAACCCACGGCCAAGGCCGACCGTAATTGTATAAAGTACGCCGGTCCCTGGTAGTAGTATGACGACCAACGAGGTCATGATATATTCTAAAGACATCAATGCAATCTTTATCTTTGTGATGTTAGCCGTTTACTCTGAAGCTGTATCGAGAACTGCCATCAATAACATCATTGATCACCAATTTCGACCATGCTGTTGTCGTCGAACGCTAGGTGAGTGATACGCCCTTTCCAAAAAGGGTATTTCCTGCCCTCAGCCATACGGGAGATTTCGAAAGCCAGTGGAATGCGAACGTTATCGATAAGTCGATAGTCATTACGCACCACATGTTCACCAGACCCGTGATATGGCGTCGTGAGATCACCGTCTTCCTCAGCTTCGAAACTCAATAGTCCACCGCTACTGTCAAAAGTGGCAATGAGTGATGCTTCATAACCGTGTGCTCGTGCAGTCGCGCGGGCTCGCCTTTCGTCGATGGCTTCCCACCGAACGATGCCTCCAGGGAGCAGCGTATATGGATTGGTTGGTGACTCGATCAACCACCGCCGTAACGATATTTGATTGAGCATTGGTGTCCCGTGCTCGTGCATTACCGATATGGCCGATAACAGACGCGCCTCCATTTCCATACCACCATCGATGTAGCTATCGTATGCAACTGCCCACAATGGGCCGAGAATCGGCGTCACTGCCGAAAAGACTAAATCAGGCTCTGCTGTTGCAATCACCTGCCGGGCAGTAGTTGATGCAAACGTTTCTGTTAGAGGACGGCGAAAGCTGCCCGATTGCTCAAATTGGATCCAACGTGACACCGTTTTTATACCATTTGGAAACGTGAAGCTGAAGTACGATTGAACGGGAGCAGGAAGGTCCACCAACGCTTGCTGTTCTGTCGGACTCAGGTTTTTCGACGATGCTGATGCAACGACAGCCAGTTCGAACTCGTTGATAGTTTGACGCGTGTCGTGCGCAGCATAAGCTATGTAGGCCGCTACGATTGAAATAACGGAGATGGAAATCAGTATTAATTTCTTTGCTGGTGACATGTCTTATCCTGGCTTCTGTTCTGGACTATAGAAATTGGCGATCTGGGAGTTAATCCCTGTGGGATTGCCAATGGTAATTACTTTCGCTTCCTGCTGCTTCATCATCTTCCTGAGTATCTATATTAACCGTACACCAATGTACGATTGACAATAAGTGTACTCCTATGTACGCTTGTGTCAATGACTAAAAAATCATCTACTCGTGAAGAGATTCGATCAGCTCGACAATATCGGATTGAAGAGGCAACCTATGAGCTTTTGGCAGAGAGCGGATACCATGCATGCTCAATGCTGAGCATTGCCAAGAGAGCTAAGGCGTCTAATGAAACCCTGTACAGGTGGTATGGCGACAAGGTCGGCTTGAT
>JAAEOZ010000796.1 GCA_024222685.1 Gammaproteobacteria bacterium
CGAAAGCGCAATGCCGAGCTGTATCTAGGCGAAGTTGGTGAATTCATCGATGTCATTCAATTAGCCGATGATCTGGCTGGTCAGGACAACCTGCTGATTTCTCCAAAGAGCTACAAGGAACTCGTGAAACCTTATCAACTGGAATTATGTCAATACGTCAAAAGCCTGACCAAAGCAAAGATTTACTACCATAGTTGTGGGGCAATTGCACCGCTGCTAGATGAATTCATCGACAATGGTGTGGAGATATTGAATCCGGTACAGGTTTCCGCCGCTAACATGGATACGCAAGCTCTCAAACATCGGTATGGTAAAAACCTGAGCTTTTGGGGGGCAATCGATACCTTTGAAGTATTACCCAATGGGGGCGTTGAGGACGTCGAGGCGGAAGTTAAAAAGAGAATTCGTGACCTTGGCACCGGTGGGGGGTATGTATTGGGTCCCGTACATAATATCTGTGCCGATGTACCACCTGAAAATGTCGTGGCGATGTATGAGGCCGGTCTGAAACAGGGGAACAACTAATGAGTCTGGATGATATATATGATGCGGTTCTCGAGTACGACGACGATGGAATCTCCGATCTGGTAAAACAGGAACTGGATGCCGAAACGCCCCCGAAAGTGATTCTTGACGAGGCACTGATAGAAGCCCTGGACGAAGTCGGCAGGTGTTTCAGTGACGGAACAATATTCGTACCCGAAATGCTCATGGCTGCCGAGACGATGAAAGTCGGCCTGGATATTCTGCGGCCATTGTTCCTTGGCGACAAATCCACAATCATAGGCACCGCAGTCATAGGTTCGGTCAAGGGTGATATGCACGACATCGGAAAAAACCTGGTCGCCATGATGCTGGAGGGGGCAAGCTTCAATGTTATCGATCTCGGTGTGGATGTGGATACGGACAGGTTTCTCGCCGCCGCCCATGAGCACGATGCGGAGTTTATTATGATGAGTGCGCTTCTGACGACGACGATGAAAGCGATGGAGACCTCGGTCCGGGTTATCAAAGATGAAAGGCCCGACCTCAAGGTGATCGTCGGCGGTGCCCCGGTTAATCAGAGTTTTGCTGATGCAATTGGAGCCAACGGCTATAGTGATGATGCTCCGGGTGCCATTTCAACAGCGCGGACGTTTGTATAATCGGCTTTTGATCAGGTCAATTTAAAAACTGGACTTTTTGAGTTGAAGTCGATCAGTATTGGCTAAAACGTATACACCTGGTTCCTTCGTAACTAGTTGTACCAATGCCGTTAACTTCACTACATTATTAAATTACTTAACTTTAATGTTAAGTATTGGCATTTTTACTGGGGAAATATTTATGTAATTATGCAAATCGTTAACTATTGCTCGATGGATTGTTAACTGGATAAATCAAATAGGTGAAGCTAAAGCTGTTATGCTATATTGCTGGGCAGTAAAGCTTGGTTCATGTTGATTTATGTTGATTTCACTATTTGGGCCTATTTTACCGATGAGGATACCGCTAGAGTATCTCATTCATAATCAGTGTTTTAAGCTCTATCAAATAGGATCACTGTTATTTAACAAAACTAGTAAATCCGAGGAGATTCATAATGCATTTTAAGAAAACCTTAACCGGTGCCATCGTCGCTGCGACAATGGGTATTTCCAGCGTTGCCACGGCCGCCGATGTTGTTATCGGTGTTCCCAACTGGCCATCAGTTGCCGCTACTGCGAGCATCCTGAAAGTTGTTATCGAAGACAACTTCGGCCTTGAAGTCGAACTGCAAAACGCTACCAATCCCGTTGTTTTCGAAGCAATGGATTCCGGCAGTATGCACGTTCACCCTGAAGTCTGGTTACCGAATCAGTCGAACCTTAACAACACCTTCGTCAACCAGAAGAAGACCGTTATCCAGGCACCTAACGGCACTCCGGCCTTCCAGGGTATGTGTGTTACCAAAGGCACTGCCGAGCGCACTGGTATCAAAAAGATTTCTGACCTGTCTGATCCGGATATGGCGAAAAACTTCGATACTGATGGCGATGGCAAAGGCGAAGTCTGGATCGGTGCATCCGGTTGGGCCTCAACCAATGTCGAAAAAGTTCGTGCCAAGAGTTATGGCTATGACGAAACCATGAACCTGATGGAAATGGACGAAAGCGTAGCGATGGCTGGTGTCGATAACGCCGTGGCAAAGGGAGAAGATAGTGTATTTTTCTGCTACACCCCCCATCATTTATTCGCACTGCACGAGCTGGTCATTCTCGAAGAACCTGCTTACGATGCTTCCAAGTGGAAAATGGTTCAGCCTACCGATGATCCAAACTGGCTCGAAGTCTCTGATACACCGGTTGCTTGGGATCTGGCCTACCTTCACATTCACTACGCGACTTCGCTGAAGAAAGATCATCCAGATGTTGCTGCCATGCTTGATAGTGTCAAGCTCACTACCGATCTGGTATCAGGAATGACCTACGCTCTGGTAGTAGATAAAAAAGATGCCAATGAGTATGCACAGGAATGGGTTAGTAAAAACTCGAGTGTGGTAGATTCCTGGTTGAAGTAATCAGAACCAGCAATAAAACCGAAAGGTATTGTTGAGAAAAA
>JAAEOZ010000797.1 GCA_024222685.1 Gammaproteobacteria bacterium
GACCAACCTAGACGTATTAAAACCATCTGGGGCAAAGGTTATTTATTTGTCAAAAACGCCTGGTAGACTGGACGAATGAAGTGGACGATTTCATCACTCTACCTGCTTGTTTTTATTTCGCTGCTCGGTTTCGGCTGGGCGATAGACCGGGTTTACGACAATTATCAGGATGACACTGTCGATCCACTCGACAGCCATAAAATCGTATTCTCTTCTTTCCTGAGGAAACTCGATAACGAGTCACAACCAGGTGGTGAAAATACCAATAGCCTGCCCGATATTTTTCAACTCGACTCACTAAAAAATTTCCCACTGCCGGAAGAACTCGCACGGCAGCTCGAAAATGGAGAACTAATCATACTCGAATCAGAGCAGGGATTAAGCCTGCATCAGAAACTGAACAAGCTGCCCTTTATTCTGGGTTATGGCCCTGTTCCCAATCTCCATTCTCAGGCAAATACGCTAGAGTTTTCGCTGACTATTATTTTTTATCTTGGCATAGCACTGGTGCTTATCATATGGATTACGCCGCTAGTCAAATCTGTGCAAACACTCTCCAGCGCTGCCAGGCAGGTTGGAGATGGAAATTTAAATACTCGACTTAACCCCGACGCATTGTACCTGGCTGATTTAAATCGTGACTTTAACAGCATGGTGGTGAGGCTTAATACCCTCAGTGATAATAATCAATTGTTTAGTCAGGCGGTATCGCATGACCTGCGGACGCCACTAGCACGCATCAAATTCGCTCTCGAAAAACTGGGCACCAACAATAGGCCTGATCAACCTGAAATTATTGAAAAAATTCAAAATGATATTCAGCAGATTGAAATTCTGACTAGTGAATTACTCGACTATGCCAGGCTCGAACAAACCCGGGCCCTGCAAAACGATCGTGTCGATCTCTATGTTTTCCTACAACAGTCTATTGGGGAATTCTCCCATCGCAGTGACGATATTAGCTTTGAAATTGACGAGTCTATGGACTGGCACTATCAGCTAGATAGCAGTTTATTCCACAAGGTCATGCATAATTTAATTCAAAACGCGATAACATATGCTGATGCAAAAATTGCTATCAGTGTTCAGCAAAGTGATAGCGAAATTAGAATCCTGGTTGAAGACGATGGCAAAGGAATTGAGGCATCGATGTTACCCGAAATATTCAAACCATTTAAGCAGGCGAACCGTCAATCGAAACATCATTTTGGCCTGGGTCTTGCCATTTGCAGGCGAGCAGTCGATCTGCTGGGTGGATCAATCGAGGCTGATAACCAATCGAGAATTGGTGGCGCACGTTTTATCGTTCGACTACCTGTTTAACGGCTAATAGTAAAAGGGCGCCATCCACTGGCGCCTTGTAAATAAGTTGCAGAATAAAAATCGGTTTCATCTCAGGGAGTTCATGCATATCACCAGTATACAAACCTCAGATTCTACAATTCATTTCCCCTGGCGGAGGCCAGTTGCCGGTATTCTAATTTTAATCATGACACTGGTAACAATAGCCACAGGTCTATTTGATTTCGAGTTCGACTTCAATTTGTCATGGGTCGCCGGTACCTGTGGCTGGCTTGCGGCATTTCTACTGTTTCCGGACACGCCAAAAATTTTGCGAATTCAGGTAGGCGTCATTATTTTTACCGGTATATCGCTTGGTATTTATGCTGTGTTTCTGGGAGGAAAAATTCAATTTGATACAATCGTCAGTGGCAATACAGGATTACTGTCGATGATTGCCGCAGTTGGATTTTTGCGATTGGTCGCCATACCTGATTCCAGTCAAAAAGAAGCTTTGCCAATCGGTACCATCGCCTATATTCAAACATTACTCGGGCTTAATATCTCCAGTTCGGTGATCAATATATCGGCGCCGATTTTGATCGCGGACCGCATACACAGCGTACGTCCCTTACAACGATTTACCGCACAATCGATGATTCGGGTATTTTGCGCAGCATCCAACTGGTCGCCATTTTTTGGTGCCATGGCAGTAGTATTAACCTACATTGGAGACGCTCAGCTATGCTGGATAATCGTTGCCGGTTTTCCATTTACGCTGCTATGTTTGCTGGTGGTTTTTACTGAAGCTCGTTTCAGGTACCGATCAGAGGTCGAACAATTTGTCGGTTATCCAATGCATTTACAAAGCCTCATGATTCCAATGCTGTTGGTTATTGCAGTGGTGTCTGGTAGCTGGCTGCTACCGTCTGTGCCCATTTTAGTGGTGATATCACTCAGTGCACTGCTGATCACCTGTATCGTATTACTGTTTCGAGGCGGTCTTCGTGAGTCGATATTACTGCCTGGTCGTTACGTGGTTGAAGGCTTGCCGCGAATTGTCAACGAGCTCACATTATTCCTGGCTGCCGCTCTAATCGCTGCAGGTATGTCAGCGCTGATTCAGCAAGGTATGGTACCCAATCCGTTTACCAGTTTCGATGCATCGACGGCTTCAATGCTGCTGGGCTTCATGCTTCTTCTAGCGGCAATAGGAGTTCATCCGGTTATTCTGATATCCAGTTTGAGCCCGTTGATGTTAACCCTGGAGCCAGACCCAAATCTGCTGGCTATTACTTACCTTATGGCCTGGAATCTTGGAACGGGTTCGAGTCCGTTATCAGGCACTAACCTGGTTTTTCAGGGACGTTACAATATCTCCAGCTGGAAAATAGCGATGTGGAACTGGCCTTATGCGTTGCTAATGTATGGATTTGCCGTTTTATGGTTGCAGGTGCTTGATCGCAACTTTCTTTGATTAAACCAGGTTAATCATTATCGCCATGCAAAATAAGGCTGTTCAAAATGTGCAACTCTGGTTAATTTCCCGAGTAACGCTACCTCACGAAATTGATAAGCTATAGCAGCCGTCGGTGCCGCAATCCATTCATCGCCAAGCGGCATTTTCAATACCGGGTTTTCACTTTCCGGTATTGACTCAAGAATTGGTGCTTCTTTGCGCAGCAATTCCTTCATCGGCACTAGATGAATTGATTCAACTTCCTGCGGATTGGCTGTGCATTGAATATCTACGCCCGCCCAGAGTATTACTGGAGTTATAACAAATCCTGAGCGAGTCACGTAATCATCAAGGTAACCGACGATACTATCGTTACCGAGTTTTAAATTCACCTCTTCTTCAAGCTCTCGTAAGGCTGCCTGTTCAACTGATTCACCCTGGTCGACACGACCGCCGGGAAAGGCACGTTGTCCGCTGTGATTACTAAGACGACTACTCCTTATAGTCAGAATAAAAGCAGCCTGATCTCTGGCGCCAGGATCAAACTTTATCTGGGCAATACTTGCCGCTCGTGCACAGTTAGTAACAACAATAGCGACCGCAGCATGTTTTTTTTTACTGTCGACAATCGGTCTTCTGTCGAGGTTATTTAGATTCGTTGTCAACATCTGCTTCATCGAAGCATTGAAGGTTAAATCCATCATCACAGGTCTGGTAATGTTAAAGGTTGCTCGCGCAAATTCGAAAGCTGCTCCTTGCATTCCAGAATATGATCCGACCAGTATCGTGGTGTATTGAACCAGGGAAAAGCCAAAGGAAAAGCAGGGTCATGCCATCGACGTGCCAGCCAGGCATTATAATAAAGCAAACGCATCGCGCGCAGAGGCTCAATCAACTTTAGTTCGGCCAGATCAAAAACCATAAAAGTCTCATAACCTTCAATGATTTCTGCAAGTTGTTTTTGGCGACTATACTTGTCACCGGATAACAGCATCCACAGATCCTGTATTGCGGGGCCGGTGATGACATCATCAAAATCGACAAAGTGTGGACGCTCATCACGCCACAATACATTTCCTGCATGACAGTCTCCATGCAGAGAAATCTGCTGGTAGCACGAAGCCTCAGGATTGTTAGCCTTTATTTCAATCAGTAATTGATCGCTAACAGAAGTGTAAGCCTGTTGTAGTTCCTGTGGAATAAAATGATTTGAAAGCAGGTATTCAACACAGCCTGAGCCAAAATCAGTGGTGTTTAGCTTTCTCCGATATTGTAGTGGGAAGGATTTTCCAGCAGCATGTATTCTACCGATAAAGCGCCCGAGTTGATGAAGGTGCTCGAGATTATCCAGTTGTGGGGCCCTACCCCCCTGTTTCGGGTATAGTGCAAAATTAAATTCGCTATGTTTAGACAAGCTGGGAAAATCAGAATCAGGATTTATCATCAGGGGCGGTACCACCGGAATCTCCAGATCATACAGGTATTGGCTAAATCGATGCTCTTCGTCTATCTGCTTCGGAGACCATCTATCTGGACGATAAAATTTCACAATAACAGGATCACCCTCTTCCATACCGACCTGGTAAACTCGGTTCTCAAAACTGTTCAATGGCATAATCCTTACATCCGACAACCTCCCAGTTGATTCCACCGCTTCTATAATTGTATCCGGTGTCAACAGCCGGTAGGGGTGCTCCTCCAGTTCAGAATTTACTGAACATAAGTCGTTTTCGGAACTATCAGGGTCGATATAATTTCCCCGGTTATCATCGTTTTCAGCATCTGAACTGGAGGTGTTATTCATTACAATGTAATGACCCGATCCCTGTAAACGGGATTCAATATAAAAAAAATAATTTCTACTATACTCGAAGTCAGACTGAAAAAATGAACTGATAAGGCCCAAACCACCGATGATACCCTCATTTAACGACCAGCTTGAGCAAGTCACAGAACTTATCTCTCTGCCTGAAGTATATCTCAAGATCCATGCTCTGATGGACGACTCAAAATCAGACATTGATGATTTTGCCAGGATTATACGACTCGATCCAAACCTGTCCGCGCGGTTACTCAAGGCAGTTAATAGTGCTTATTTTGGATTCGCTGGCGAAATAAACAGTATATCGAGAGCTGTCTATCTTATTGGCATACAACAATTGCATATCATGGTATTGAGTATTTCGGCGGTTACAGCAGTATCATCACTTGACTTCCCCAAAGATATTGTAGACCTCAAAACCTTCTGGCGAAGTAGCCTGCTAGCTGGAACTTTGTCACAACTACTTGCACAACATTTGTCTATCCGACCCAGTGAGCGTTTTTTCATACTTGGTCTGTTACATGAAATTGGCCATCTGGTACTGTATGCCAAATTCCCGGAACTGGCACGAGAGACGAGCGAGCTGGCAAAGGAAAATAATATGAGTATCGATGAAGCCGAGCGTGAAATACTGGGCTGCCACTATGGCAATATCGGCGCCAAATTGATGGAACACTGGAAACTTCCGGCCAGTTTTCAAACCATGACTAATTTCCAGCCTAAACCGGATCGGGCTCCAGAAGACCAGGTTGATACTTCAATTCTTCATATCGCGCACGCTTTTGCACGCAGACAATATGTTCCACAGAGCGAGTCTATTGAAAATGCAATAGCGCCATTCGCCTGGGATGCCACTCAACTCACAATTGAACGGGTAGAGCAAACGATGGAAACGGCACTTGTAATGAGTACCGAAATGGAACGAGTGGTTTTACAGTAGAGGCTGTGAATTTATGTTGACGGAAACTTCTGCCGACAGGGCAGCGCTGGATTTTATCAGTGATATGGCAGATCAGGTTTCGATGCCCGAGGTATACCATAGTGTCCGAAATCTTATAGAAGATTCCGGCTCGAGTATTACAGATTTCGTTGATGTTATTAGAAATGATTCCAGTTTATCGGTCAAATTATCTCGTATTACCCACAGTAGCTACTTCGGATTTCCACGCCGTGCCGAAGACCTTTATCAGGCCATCAGTCTGATCGGAATCATGCAATTGCATGACCTGATATTAAACAGTTTATCCTTAAGAACATTTTCCTCAGTGCCTCACCAGATATTCAATCCTGAAGCATTCTGGATATACAGTATCAATTGCGGTATTGCAGCCAGGACCATTGCCCAGCATAGTCAGATCATCCCTATCAATCCTTATTTCACTTATGGACTGCTTCACGAAATTGGGCATGCAGCGATGTTTATCAGAGAACCGGAATTGTCCTTAGAGGTACTGGAGCAAGGTGAAAAATCTATCCAGCAACAACTTGACAAGGAGCGGGAACTGTTTGGATTTGCCTATACCGATGTCGGTGCAGCACTGATTCGTCAATGGCGCTTACCGGATATCTACCAGCAGGTCGTATCCTGCCACCTGCAGGTTGAACAGGCAGATGAAGCTCACATACTCGCGGTAAGAGTCGTTCATCTTGCACATCATGTATGTCAAACAGATATGCCGATGGATATTGAAGAAATTATTGAAGCCCATAAAAATGCCGAGCCACAACTACAAAAGCTACCGGATAATATAGTTGAAATCATAAAAAAGGAAATCGAGTCAAATACCGATACGGTACTTGATATGCTCTGGCCCAGTGGCGCACCTAAATCCACTTCCTCAAATTATTTATCCAGTTTATGAAAAAGACTTCATCACTCCAGTGGCTGGAAATTATCTGTACTTCGTTGCCGGGTACCGAGTCAGCTGTTTTTATGGTGCCACATGCGCAGACTGGTAAACTCAAATCGATTGCCAGATGGCCTGACAGCCTGACCAATCTTGCTGAATTTGCCCAGGTAGTTAAATACACCATAAAGAAAAAGCAGCGCGTCTGCTTTCCAGAAGCAATAAAATCGGAACAGGGTTCATTTGACCTGTTTTCAATTCCAGTGACGGTACAGTCGACTTTAATTGGCATCCTTATCGTTAAGATCAAACATGTCCCTGAACAAAAACAGAAATCAGTTTTTGCATTTCTCAAACAAAGCCTACGCTGGATGAGGCTTGCCAATCCGGGACAGAAAATCCATGATGACTTTTTCAGCCGCGTGGTGTCTTTACTATCCTGTTGTTTTGAGCAGGCCAGCTATGAGCAGGGATTAGTCAGTCTGGTCAGTGAATTAACCCAGATATTCAACTGCGAACGTGTTGCTTTCGCCGAGTACCACGGCCATTACAGTAATGTCATGGCACTATCCAACAGTGCCAGCTTTGACGCCCATGCTAATCTGATTCAGGCAGTTGCATCTGCCATGGATGAAGCGGTCGAGCAGGATAACATCATTGTATTTCCGGAAGAAAATTCTAAGGTAATCCAGCGTGCCCATCTCGAGCTGTCAAGAAAATTTGGTACAGGGTCAATCTGTAGCATTCCTCTGATCAATGAAACTAAAGTATTTGGAACGATAACTCTACTAAGAAGTGAAGAGCACCCGTTCGATAAACAGACTCTTATGTTACTGCAGCAGACTTTTGCATTGATAACACCCTACCTGGCATTAAAAAGAGAAAAACAAAAACACCTCATTCTAAAAATTGGCTCCGCTCTAAAAAGACAATTACAAAACCTTCTCGGTTTCAGGTTCCTTAAATTCAAACTTGCTATGGTATTGCTAGCTGTAGTCACTACATTTGCCAGTTTAATTGAAGGGGAATTTCGAGTTTCTGCGAACGCCATACTGGAGGGCAAAATACAAAGGGTAATTACTACACCTTTTGCAGGATATCTGTTATCGGCGTCTGTACGTGCAGGAGATACCGTTCGAAAGGGTGACATAATGGCCAGCCTGAATGACTCTGAGATTAATCTTCAGCTCGAAAAATTACGCGGCGAACTGCAGAAAATTAAACGTGAGTATCGTCAGGCCCAGTCAAACCGGGATCTGGTAAATGTACGAGTTTTCAGCGAGCAGATCAATAAAGCTAAAGCTGAAATCAAACTCACCGAGCAGCAGCTCGACAGAATAAATCTCTCGGCACCTTTCGACGGTGTTGTCATCGAAGGCGACCTTACCCAGTCACTTGGTTCACCTGTAGAACGCGGCGATGCACTATTTAAAATTGCCCCGTTGGAAGGGTATAGAATTATCCTCAAAGTTGAGGAGAAAGACATTTCATTCATTGATCTGTTTCAACCCGGCATTCTGGTGCTACCAAGTCTGTCTGAGCAGATATTTCCATTAACAGTCGAAAAAGTAACAGTTGCATCTAAAGCCGAAAACGGTGCCAACATATTTCGTGTCGAGGCGTCTCTCAATGGGGTTAATGACAGATTGCGACCCGGCATGCAGGGCGTCGGCAAGATTTATATTGGTCAGGAACGTTTAATCTGGATATGGACACATGAGTTTGTCGACTGGTTGAGACTCTGGATATGGTCATGGCTGCCTTAGAGAGGAACACTTAATGAGTGATGGTCAAATCAGCCCGCACTGGTATCGAGTCGCCCGGCTAAAGCTAGAGCTACATGGCCAGGTTGACATACATCGTCACGATTACAGAGGTTTAATCTGGTACATTCTTGAAGATAAATCCTCTGGTCGCAATCACAGATTTAATCCCACCGCTTATCTGTTTATCGGCATGCTAAATGGTGAAAATTCAGTTCAGGACATATTCGATAAAATCTGCGAGCAACTTGAAGACTACGCACCGGGACAGGAGGAAATCATTCAACTCATTGGTCAGCTACATACAGCAGACCTGATACGTGCAGATGCGCAGCTTGATGCGGAAGATTTGCTCGAAAGACAAATCCAGCAGAAGCAGAATAAAATCAAACAGCGATTAATGAATCCTGTTTCCCTGAAATTACCTCTGTGGGACCCCGAAGATTTCCTCAATCGACATATCAATAAGACCAGGTGGATATTTACCGGCTGGGTAGCACTGCTGTGGATATTGGTAATGTTGACCACATGTTTTATGGCTGCCCGCAACTGGACAGATATTGAGCAATACTTCGGTTTTAATGCACTTTCTCCCTACAACCTGATTTTGATGATTCTGTTATATCCGCCTATCAAATTCATTCACGAACTCGGGCACGCTTTCGCCGCAAAAAAAGAAGGTGGCGAAATACATGAAATGGGCATCAATTTTTTGATGTTCATGCCTATTCCATATGTCAATGTTTCCTGTGCGGCACATTTCAGGCAACGCTATAAACGCATGCTTGTCAGCGCGGCCGGTATCCTGGTGGAATCCTTTCTTGCTGCACTTGGCCTGATTCTGTTTTTAATTGTGGAGCCTGGAATTATTCAAAGTATCGGCTTTAATATATTTTTGATTGGTGGTGTTTCATCATTATTTTTTAATGGAAACCCGCTCTTGAAATATGACGCCTATTATATTCTTGCCGACTTTCTGTCGATACCAAATTTATACCAGCGAGCAAGCCAGTACTGGCGATATTTCTTCCAGCGATATCTGCTTGGTTTAAAGCAACTCAATTCACCTGCGAAGGCCGAGGGTGAAACTTTCTGGTTTATCACATACAGCCTGTCATCACAGGCTTATCGGCTCGCAGTGTTATGGTTTATTTTTGTCATGCTGGCAGAAAAGTTTTTCCTATTTGCAGTCATTATGACGGGTTGGCTATTTTCGCTACAGGTTATTTTCCCCCTTTTAAAAGCACTGTCTTTCCTGCTTTTCAGCCCAGGCCTGAATCATAAACGTATGCGACCACTTATCGCTAGCAGCGCTCTGATAGCCCTTCTGGTTTTTGTATGTGGGGTCATATCAATACCGTCATATACGCTTGCGGAGGGAATTGTCTGGCAGTCTGAAAAGTCTCTATTAAAGGCAGAGCAGGATGGGTTTGTCGAGTACATTGGTGCGATAGACAATCAGCAAATTGGGGCCGGAACTGAAATCATTCGGCTTAATGACCCGTTTATTGAAGCAGAACTCAAGATCGCAGAGGCTAGTGTAAGAGAGTTAAAAAATCGATATCGTGCCAAACGTGTTAATAATCCAATCGAAGCCGGTGTTACCAGAGAGTCTCTAAAGATAGCTAAATCCGAGCTCAACCATGTTATTGATAAAAAAAATTCAATGTCGATAACAGCATTAAATGCTGGCAAGCTAATTTTGCCAGAAGAAGAAGATTTACCCGGGCGTTTTGTTCGCCAGGGAGAATTACTGGGCTATGTTCTGGATAAACCATTATCAACTATACGCATGGCCATCAGCCAGGATAACATTGGCCAGTTACGCCAGAAAGTTGAAAAAATCAGCATTCGATTTGCAACAGATCTGGATCAGATCTATGTAGCAAAAATTATTCGCCAGGCGCCTGAAGCTACCAATCGCCTTCCCAGTGCCGTGTTAAGTACTGCAGGCGGGGGTAAATTTTTAGTTCGGCCAGGGTCTGAAAACAGCCTGCAGATAAGCCAGAATGTATTTCTGATTGACCTCGAATTTGATCCTGAAGAGGAGAAAATTGCGCTAGGGACACGTGCCTACGTACGAATTTCACATGGTTCTGAGCCAGTAGCAACTCAGATATTCCGTCGAATACGACAGGTATTCCTGAGGCAGTTCAATGTCTGAGGTTTTCGTTCGACCCGGCCTTAGCCTCGGTAACTATCCTCAGAAAAAAGAGGACAGGTCAATTGAGCTTGAACAGAAATTAAAAGGATATTTTGCTCAACTGGCAAGCTCACTATCACGCAGACTCTATAGTAAAAACTATGTTGTGAAACAGGTATCACGTCACCAGCAGACTTTAAAAGATATTTCCGAAGAAGACCTGACTGCTATGATAGATCACATACGTAGCGAATTACATCGTTGCGGCCTGACCAGGCAGTTGATATTAAAATCTTTCGCAATTATTCGTGAAGCCTCTGCAAGAGTGTTAGCCAAGTGCCATTACGATGTACAGGTCTATGGCGGCTGGTTGATGATTAACGATATGCTTGCAGAAATGGAAACAGGCGAAGGTAAGACTTTAACGACTACACTGGCATCCTGTACTGCCGCCCTCGCCGGTATTCCGGTACACGTCATAACAGCTAATGATTATCTCGCTGCCCGTGATTGCGAAATCATGCAACCATTGTATGATCGACTGGGGCTTTCATCTGCTTCTATCGTAGACGGCATGGAAACCGACCAGCGCCAACAGGGATACGCGGCAGACATCGTTCACACCACTAACAAGCAAATTGCGTTTGATTATTTGCGTGATCGAATCGAAATTAATGATGACACCGGCCACTTAAAGTTCCAGTATCGTCAAATACAACAACTTCGATCCGGCGCAAAAAACCCGCTATTATTACGGGGACTGTGCTTCGCTATAGTAGACGAGGCCGACAGCGTGCTGATTGATGAAGCTATTACACCTTTAATCATTACCAAAACTATCCCCAATGATGAATCTGCTGATACTTATGGAGATGCGCTTTATCTGGCATCAATACTATTTGTCAATCAGGATTTCACAATCGATAAAAAGTTAAGACGTATCGAGCTAACCCATGAAGGTGAAGAAAAACTCGAAGACCTGGTTTCAAACTTACCCAGTCAGTGGCAAAACAGTCAAATTCGGCAGCGACTGGTCACTCAGGCCCTTACGGCGACACATTTTTACACCAGGGATAAGGACTACCTGGTGAAAGACGATAAAGTTCAGATCATTGACCAGTCAACCGGTCGCGTGATGGCTGATCGATCCTGGGAACAGGGCCTGCATCAGATGATCGAGGCTAAAGAAGGTTGTGCGATTAGCGAACTACGTGAGCCGCAGGCTAGAATCAGTTATCAACGATTCTTTAGTCGCTATCTCATGCTCGGCGGCACCTCTGGTACCATTAGCGAGGTCGGCAAAGAATTGAGACAGGTATACCAGCTAAATGTTATAAAGGTCGCACCCAATCGACGCAACAAACGCGTGATGATGCCCGAACGCCTGTATCGAAACAAAGAGGTTAGAGATCGTGTGTTTGTTGGCCGAATTAAAGAACTGGCTAAGCAACACAGAGCGGTGCTTATCGGTACATGTTCTGTAGAAGAATCCGAAAGTATTAGTGAAATTCTAAAGCAACAGCAAATAAATCATCAGGTTCTTAACGCCAGACAGGATGAACAGGAATCAGAAATAATTGCGCAGGCCGGACAGGCCGGTGCAATCACAGTTGCTACCAATATGGCCGGTCGCGGAACGGATATTGCTCTCGATGATACTGTCGCTGAAAACGGCGGTCTTCACGTCATAGCGCTGAGTCGCAATCCATCAAAAAGAATCGACAGACAACTCTATGGACGAAGTGCCCGTCAGGGAGACCCCGGTAGCGCCGAGGCCATACTTTCACTAGAAGACAACGCACTAGAGGAATTTTACTCTTCTGCTATGATCAGAGTTATGGCGAGACTATGTCTCGGTGACAGAGCAATTCCCGGATTGCTCGCAGGCGTGATACTCTGGCTACCTCAGCAGAACAATGAACGCCGGCAACGAATTATCAGGAAGCAACTAACAAAACAGGATCAACGTCTCAGACGAACACTGGCTTTCTCTGGTAAATTTGAATGAACTTTAATATATTTTAGTACTACCCGGCTGGCTTTAGCTGTAATCATGAAATCTATTTTTTATATAGCGGCATATATCCTTGTTTTTGTCAGTTCATCATTACTGGCAGAAGACAATGCAGAGCTCGATTGCCTGGTCAGGCCTGAAATGTATATTGAGCTGAGTAGCCCAGTGGATACTACCCTGAAGTCCATGCTGGTAAAAACTGGTGATACCATTGTTAAAAATCAGCCACTGGTACAACTGGAGAATTCGGTCGAGAGGGCCAAGGTAGCACTGGCAAAACAGCAGGCAATTTCCAGCAGTGAAATAGAAAATCGTCGCATACAACTAAAGTTTGCGAAAAGAAATCTACAGAGAATGCAGGAGCTCTACGAGAAAAATTCTGTTTCTCTATTTGAAAGAGATAAAGCTCAGGCCGAAGTATCACTTGCAGAAATAGAGCTGATCAAAGCCCGAGAAAATAAAAAACTGGCACAACTTAACCTCAATAAAATTCAGGCTGAACTGGCGTTAAGGACGATTAAAAGCCCGATCGACGGCATTATTATCGATAGCTACATCAAGATTGGTGAATCCGTTTCCAACAGGCCGATTATGAAACTGGCGCAGATAAACCCCCTGCGCGTTGAATTGATAGCGCCAACCGAGTATTTCGGCCTGATTCAGAAAGATATGGAAGTCGAAATATATCCAGAACGCCCGGCAAACAAGATTTTTAAAGCCACGGTGACCGTTGTTGATCAGCTAATCGATCCTGCAAGCGGTAGTTTTACCATTCGTATGTCACTGCCAAATCCCGGGGATGAACTGGTAGGCGGTGTCAACTGTATCGCCAGGTTCGATTTTGAACCCCCTGTTGCCATGAACGGAAGTCAGAACAGAACCCGCCAATAAATCCATAACCAGTCTGGATTCGATAAAAAAGCCATAAATCGGTTAATTTCAACCGCCTGTTCATTGTCCGCTCAAAATAACAAACCTCTACTATACTCATAGAGATCGCGTGGCTGCCCGTAATATAAGTGATTTGGCGCGCTGATTGATGAGTATGTATCGGGGGCGATTTAGCCAGTATCGATCCCGGTATATGTAGTTCTGTACAGGTGAATTGATGAGCAGAAAACCAGCACCAACGTCTTATAAATCCGATCTTATTGTCGAAGAGTTAGAAGTCCGGCAATTGTTTTCGGGTGGCATCGAAGGCCTCATCGATACTTCCCTGCTGACAACAAGCTACCTCGAAGAAGATAAAGACAATAACCAGGCCTCATCCGAAGAAACAAGCGCCGAAAGCCAGACCGCCGCCGAGACCCAAAGCCACGAAATCGTATTTGTCGACACAGCGGTAAAAGACTATCAAAGCCTGGTAGACGACCTCATTAA
>JAAEOZ010000798.1 GCA_024222685.1 Gammaproteobacteria bacterium
GTGCATCATTGGCATCGTTCTTGTTGCTCTTGATAAAGGGTTTCACGAATTGCGGTGGAATGATTTTCACCAGGTAACCCCGCTGCATTAACTGCCTGGCCCAGTGATGGGCGCCGGCACAGGCTTCCATGCCGATCTCGGTTCCGGGTTCAACCGTATCGCATAAAACCGGTAACCATTTAGTCCGGGATAACCGCCGCTTCCAGATAGCTTTACCTCTGCGGTCAGCACCATGTAATTGGAAAACATTTTTTGCCAAATCAACACCAACTCGATTAATCTTCATCGTGGACTCCTCTTTATCGTTAACTGAATAGACACACTCAGTTTGGCACATCGATGCCGATGAGATGAGGAGGAGTCCATCCCATTGCTTTGGGTTGACAATTGCCGCCGACTAACGGGATCTAAGGGTCAGCTTTCTCAACAGCAGACACTGAAACGCACCAGCTAGGCAGCAGAAAACGGCCAGTTTCGGACGCTGGTTAAATTTGATTATTAGTTCCATTCAAGCGAACATCCTTTCATGACTCCCGAAACTCATTTTGCTGAAAACGATGGCGTTAGTATTGCGTACCAGGTTTTTGGGGACGGACCAGGCGACATGGTCTTCATTCACGGGATGTTTTCAAACCTCGACATATTATGGGAAGAACCCAGGGTCGCGCGCTTCTTGCTGGCGCTGGGCCGGATTGCCCGTGTCATTCTTATCGACCGTCGCGGCACCGGCCTTTCCGATCGCGTCACCCCGCCGGCCTTCGAGGTAAATATGGATGATATCCGTGCCGTAATGGACGCCGCTGGGTCCAGCCAGGCCTGTTTGGTCGGTTATTCGGAGGGGGCGTGCATTTGTGCGCTGTTTGCGGCCACCTACCCGGAACGGACCCGCTCGCTGATCACGATCGGCGGCTACGCCAGATGGGCCAAATCAGACGATTTTCCGCACGGAACCGAACGCGAGGAAATCGAGCAATGGTTCGAAACCGTGGAACAGCAATGGGGTAAGGCCCTCTCAATTGAATACACTTCGCCGACGCTGGTCAACGATGAACAGTACCGTCATTGGCTGGCCAAGTTTTTTCGCTCGAGCGCTAGCAAGTCAGGTGCACTGGCGCTGTTTAGAACCGCGCTGGATATGGATTTGCGGGCGGTTCTGCCGGTCATTTCTGTACCGACGTTGGTGTTGCAATCCTCGCGCGATCTAACTACCCCCCTCGAATCAGGCCGCGATTTCGCAAGGCGTATCCCGGGGTCAGAGCTGGTCGAAATCGATTCCGACGATCACAGTCCGTGGGCTTCGTGCAGCGAGGCTATCCTGCACGAGATTGAAAGATTTCTCGGAGAAGCATCGGGTACCCAGGTGATCGACCGCGTATTGGTAACAGTACTCTTTACGGATATCGTCGATTCCACCAGGCTGGCCGCTGAACTGGGTGATCTGAAGTGGAGTGATTTACTTGAAGACCACCATAAAAAGATTAGACACGAGCTCGAAATCTTTCGCGGGCATGAGGTTAAAACTACTGGCGATGGATTTCATGCCACTTTTGATGGACCTGCACGCGCTATTCAGTGTGCCGATGCAATACGGGATTCGACTCGCCAGTTAGGGCTCAATCTGCGTATAGGCGTTCATACCGGCGAATGTGAAATTCGTGGAGAGTCACTCGAGGGTGTTGCAATTCACATGGCAGCCCGAATATCAGGAATGGCCGCTGGTGGAGACATACTTGTATCAAGAACGGTTAAGGATCTCGCTGCTGGATCGGGTATCGAGTTTGAAGATATCGGGACTCATACCCTTAAAGGCATTCCTGATGAGCACCAAATATTCAAGGTAAGATCTGCATAAATCCCGATAGCGGACGCTGGGGAGCATTTTACGGACTTCGTTCTTCGGCCAACACCGGACGCTGGTGAGGTTATAAAGACAGTTTCATTTTGGGGAACAATTACCAATTTCCATATATGGCCCACCCCCCACTTTCGAACCAGATTTCAACGTTACATATCCAGTAGGTTGTGACCGAATATAACGCCCACTCCGTTTGTCGAAATTGAAGCTCTCCCCTAAGCGGCCTCGACAGGTAACTAGCCCAGTTTCTTCGTTGGAATCGTTTAACTTGAGCGCCTTGCAATGGATAATTGGTTGTTGCGAACTAACCTCCTTGATTTCGTAATCGTATTTTAAGGCTTTGATGAATATGTCATTAGCGTCTGTTCGTGATACCAGGTATTTTCTATTCTCGATCGAGAACTTGGAAGACTGCCATATTTTATTTTCTTGATCGTATACAAATCCACTAGCTCGCTCTGCTTCACATAGGTATGAATCGGCATATGAAGATTGAGAGAAAACCAAAACTAGTATTGCCAGGTGCTTACTTGAAATGTGCCACTTGTTGACTTTAATCATTAGTCTCCTCCTGCCAGATTTTGGCGTGATCAGACTTTACTGATTTCCCAGTCTCTAACTTAGGTAACCGAGAAAAGTATCACAAGTTAATGCCTTGAATCATCGCCCGTTTGGGTTAAATTCTCCCCAAAGCTGACCCTGGCAAATTCACCGCAGGTGGCAATCTTCGGCCAGCAGCAGCCGTTCGTTTAAGCCTTCAAGAAGGCAGCGAGCGGCACTAATCAGTCATCGAATCTACGAAAGTAGCGGCAGGTTATCTGCTACCTGGCGGCTGAAAATCAACTGGATTGGTTGGTGGAAAGGGGTAGTGATTGAGTGTTTAGATGTCTTATTGATGCAAATCAACTAGAAAAATACTAAACAATATATAAAGAAAAAATCGACAATAATTCCGATACACCATGCCAATCTACGAATTCAAATGTAACAGTTGCGGCCATAATTTTGACCTTATCGAATCTTTACAAGAGCATGACAAACACAAAGAAAAGTGCCCTAAATGTAAAAGTAAAGATATTGAGCGTGTACTAGGTACAGTTAGTGTGCAAACGTCTAAAAAGTCTTGAGCCTTAAAATATATTTTAAAGGCGTAGTGAAGAATAAACGACTCTTTCCTGAAATCTAACGGTATCGTATAGCAGTACACGCGGATATCGAGCCCGCTGTCTCCCCCTTTTCCTGAATGACTCCTAAGAGTCGTTCCACGCCGCTGTCATATCGAGTTTGAGCGACTGTTTTCTCGTAAGCAGACGCTAAAATGCGCGGGCTAGGCAGCTGCAAACGGCCA
>JAAEOZ010000799.1 GCA_024222685.1 Gammaproteobacteria bacterium
CTCCTTAACAAACTGATTTTACGATATTTATTTCCGATTATTGCCGTTGTCTTTTTGGCTATTTGGCAGGATAGTTCCCGTAAAAGAGCAATAAATACAGGCAACTACGGAGATAACATATGAGCGTTTACAAAAGAGGGAAATATTGGATTGTCCAGTTCAACCACAATAACAAAACATTCACTCGCAGTTCGAAATCCACCCGAAAACGTGATGCACTGGAACTAGAACGCCAGATGCGCCAGCAGTTAGTCAATACCAAGATACTTGGCTACCGGGAGCACATCAAACTTCACGAAGCGTGTGATGATCTACTGAAAACCAGTCAGGATTCCGGCGCATACAGCTCCCTGGTTACTGCCACGAATCGATTCAAGGATTACTTCGATAACGTTCACCTTGATGAGATCACCAATCGAGATCTATCCCGCTGGGTAGAGTTCGAACGGAAACGTGGAATCAAGGATATAACAATCCGATTGTGGTCCAGGCAGTTCAACAAAATCTGCCGGAATGCCAAACGTCTTGGTTACTACATTCCCGAATACGAATGGGGTGAGTGGAATATCAAGGACAAGCCTATCCGGTATCTGACCGATGATGAAGAGCAAAAGATTCTCAAAGAACTTGATCCCTCGATGGTAACTGATCCGAAGCATATTAAAGGTCGGCAAGCTGCGAGAGATATTTTCATCGTGATGATAGATGGTGGATTCCGGATCAATGAGGCCAGCGTTTTGAAATGGTCGGATATCGATTTTGAGAATAGCGTGATCTATCTGTACCGCTCCAAAGTTTCGAATGACGATTTCATTCCGATGACGAATCGATTGAGAGCTACGTTAATGAATAGACGGAAGGTTGTTGATGGTGAGTATGTTTTTCCTGGCAAGTTTGGTGGACACAAAACAATTAAGAATAATCGTGCGTTAGAAGCTGCATTTCAGAGAGCTGGTGTTACTGATGTTTCATCCCACAATCTTAGGAAGACATTCGCGACCAGGTTGTTGAATCGAGGTGCTGCGATTACTGATGTTCAACATTTGCTCGGTCATTCGTCGGTAAAAACCACAGAAAGATCTTACTCTGCGTTTATCAAGAACGAACGGTTCAAGCAGACGATTGATTTGCTGGATACGCCAGTGCAGCCGAAGCTGAAGATTGTGAAGTGATGTACGTGTAGACGATATGGAAGACCCCAAATAGCTCTAGCGTCCTCCCTTTTTCATCGCCAATTAGCGATGCCCTTCGATATATCTTTCTAGGTTTTTCTCCCCTGAAAGCAAGA
>JAAEOZ010000800.1 GCA_024222685.1 Gammaproteobacteria bacterium
AATAAGTGCATAAAGATCGCCCTCGTTGGATTCCGGTGTACGTGAATTGGCTTTTAATATGTCCACGAATAGCTGGCTGACTTCACCATGATCACATAGTTTGAGCGGTGGAATAATTAGTCCTTCGTCGTGAATGTCGCTGCCCTGTGGTCCCATACCGAGTCCGCCGAGGTCATATAGGTGAGATGTGCAAGCAGTGAAGGCAACCAGTAGGCCACTGTAAAAAACCGGCGCTACCAGAAGTACATCGTTTAAATGCCCCGATGCCAGCCATGGGTCATTGGTCATGTATATGTCACCGGGGTTCATGTCTTCAGCAGGCACATGATCAAGCATCAGTCCGACTGCAGCCGCCATGGTGTTGATATGTCCCGGCGTACCGGTTACGGCCTGTGCGAGCATACGGCCATCGGCTGCAAATATGCCTGCCGAGATATCACCACATTCGCGAACGATTGGGCTGAACGCGGTGCGAATTAATACCTGACCCTGCTCTTCAACAATCGCCAGCAATCGATTCCACATCACCTGATAGTCGATTGCTGCACGATTGATGGAATTTCTGTTCGTTGTGCTTACCTTCCTGCGTCGTAAGATAATATTTCCAGCTTTGTCTATGCTGGCTTCGAAGGACTCGGAGACAAAGGTTGTTGTTTGTGCCTCTATTACTAACGCCGGGCCAACAAGAAAATCACCTACCTTGAGTTCATCCCGATAATAAACGGTAGCATCTACCTGTTGGCCTGTTTGACCAGGATAAAGGCTACGAACGCTGGCTGAAGCTGCCTGCTGATTCGATTGGTTGGCAGGAATTTTTTCGACCAATGCTGGCTGTGTAGCAACGCGAATCGACCAGTTCATCACTTCAATTTTCATACCTGGAACGACGCGTCCAAACTGACGCTTATATTCCATTTTATAGCTACCAATCAGGGACTGTATTTTTTTCCTGTCTAAACTGCCTGAAGGTATGTCCACCTCGATTTCATGACCCTGTCCCCGGTAGCGCATAAATGCAGTTCGCTTTAAGGTTAATGCATTGCCATTCGCACCAGCCCTCACTACGTTAGAAGCCTCAGTTTCCATTTGCTCAAGAAAAGAATCCAGGTCGGTGATATCACAATCTTCGATCAGTACGTAATAACTGCCTATCACTTCGAATGATACTGGTGCCTTAAGGAAACCAAGTGCTGAGCCGACACCAGGCTGAGGTGGTATGATGATTTTCCTTATGCCGATCTTTTCAGCGACCCGGGTTGCGTGCAGTGGCCCGTTCCCGCCAAAGGCTATCATCACACAATCTTCGAGGTTTTTACCCTGTTCGGCTGCATGTATGCGAGCAGCATTCGCCATAGCCTCATCGACGACCTGTGATATACCATCGGCGGCAGCAGACACCGGGATATTCAGGTCCCGGCAGATGCTGTCTTCAAGCACTTTTTCGGCAAGATCGATATCCAGATGCAAACGACCTTCTGCAAAAGATTGCGGATCCATGAATCCGATAAGCGCATCGGCGTCAGTTACCGTAGGTGACTGCCCCCCTTTGCCATAGCAGGCAGGCCCCGGATCTGATGAAGCGCTTTGTGGACCGACTTTAAGCTGGTGAATCGCGTCGATACTGGCAATAGATCCGCCACCCGCACCGATCTCAATCATCTCAATGACGGGAATACGAACAGGTAATCCGCTTCCCTTGATAAATCGTTCAGCGCGACCTACTTCGAAGGCGCGCGAAGTACGCGGTTCACCGTTTTCGATCAGACAGACTTTAGCAGTAGTGCCACCCATATCAAATGATAAGACCTGCTCAAGGTCACAGGACGAGGCCACGCTTGCCGCCAGCAGGGCTCCACCGCTCGGTCCCGATTCAACCAGACGTATTGGTAGGTTCATCGCGGTTTTCAAGGTAGTCATTCCACCGCCGGAAGTCATCAAATACAACGGGCAGTTAAATCCCTGATGTACCAGAGTATCACTAAGATTTTTAAGATATCCCGTCATGAGCGGTTTGATATAGGCATTACCAACCGTTGTACATAGACGATCGTATTCTCTGATTTCAGGTGAGACCTGGCAGGACAAACTAACAGGTAGATCAGGCGCAAATTGCTGGACTATGTTAAGAATGGCCTGTTCGTGAGCAGCATTTTTATAACTGTGTAACAGGCAAACTGCGAGGCTTTCGATACCTTCTTCTATGAGATCAGCTATTGCCAATTCAACCGAAGCGTGGTCGAGAATATGTTTGATTTTACCATCGGCCGTCACGCGCTCTGGTACCGTTTTGACCAGATGTCTTGGTACGATCATATCTGGCTTTTCAATATAAAGGTCATACTGGTCATATCGACGTTCGTAGGCGATTTCAAGAATATCTCGAAAACCTTCGGTTACAATGGCGCCGACTTTAGCACCACGACGCTCGATCAGCGCATTAGTAGCCAGCGTCGTACCGTGGATTACAGCACCCAGTTCCTGCGGTTTTACGCCGGCCTGATTCAGAGCAATTTCGGCACCGCTAAGTACGCCCTGCACCGGATTATGATGTGTCGTCAACAATTTCGAGGTTTGATAATTGCCATTGTGTGACAAAGCAATGTC
>JAAEOZ010000801.1 GCA_024222685.1 Gammaproteobacteria bacterium
AAACCCGGCCCAGACCAGGGTTTGAGCAATTGCAAGATAGAGAATCGGTTTATCATCTGTCATGCAGTTCGAATCCATTCTATAAATTCATGTCGGATGTTATCGAGGCTGGCTGAGATGCGATCAAAACAATCGAGCAATACTGGAAATAATACATCTCCCTGGGCAGTCAGTATCAACCCTCGATTGATCCGCTGAAAGAGTTTTGTACCAAGCTCCTGCTTCGAAGGTTCATAATGCGTTAATGGCAGGTTGCGTCGGTGCATGGTGTGATGTTAATTTATCTAATATCAAAGTTAAATTAATATCACTTCAACTAGCACAGCAATTTCTGACAAACTCCTCCGCCTGTAACACCCAAAGATTAAGAGGCTGATTATGAACCAGACTGAATCAAATCCAGAAGTCGGGACAGGCGCGTACCAGGGTTATCAGTAACCACATCGCCGGGCGTCAATGGAGTTCGGTACGTGCGATGAGCGCGGCATTCGTTGTTGTTATCACGGCTGGCTGTTCGATGTGGACGGCACGGTGCTTGAAATTCCCGGTCAGCCGGAGGATACAGTAGAACTTATCAAACAAAAATCAATCCTGGGTGCCTATCCGGTTTGTGAATACCGGGGATTGATCTTCGCTTTTCTCGACCCCAATTGAAGGCAGGACGATTGGCCTCGTAGGCATCGTCAATGTCGGACGTGGATCGGCGATGGACTATAACGCTTTGTCTGATCTGCTTGCGGAGGGCCATATTTCCGGGGCGGTTATCGATGTATTCGACGAAGAACCTCTACCATCGGAATCGCCATTGTGACAGGCACCAAATTTAGTTGTGACGCCTCATGTCTCGGCAGATGACGGTGACAATTATGTTCCAATTACGCTCGATTTATTTTTCGAAAATATGCGGCGCTATCAGGCGGGGGAGGGGCTTTTGAATGTGGTGCGGCCTGAGTTGGGGTATTGAGGTTTTTGCCTGTCTGGTATTGGTTGAGTAACGAAGAGATTAGAGTAAAGGATTTATAGGAATTATTATGGGAAAAATCAATTACGCTGGACTTCCTTCAAAGTGGGAGAGGATTATCAAAGCCCCTATAATCCAGATTTCATTTCATATTATTGTAATCGCAAAATAGCGCGGTAGCGCATTATATGGTTTTGATCCATATATCAGATAATCCACTGAAGGTCGCCGTATGTCGGTTGGGTTGGTATACCGCCAGATAGGTCGTTCCCCGGCGATGCTCAGCATAACCGACGAATCCGCAGGATAATCTCTGCGCCCAGTTAACCTGGTCGTGCCTGCCGGTTCGTTCGACGTCAACAGTGCGAGCTGGCACACTAAATCAGGCGACTACACAGAACTTATGCCCCCGAACTTAGAATTTCATCCAGAACTTCAGAACTCGTCATTCATCGATATTATGTTGACTAGAGTTATATTGTATGCAAAATAGAGATATTGTAAACAAAAATAATGAGTAAAATCTTGGAGATCATTGAAGTTTCTCCCCGCGATGGGTTGCAAAGCGAAGAAAATATTTTCTCCACTGAACAGAAAGTAGCGCTAATCAATCGTGCGATCGGGATTGGTATCCGCCGCATCGAGGCGGTCAGTTTCGTTCATCCTAAAAGGGTGCCACAAATGGCAGACGCGGAGCAGGTCATGGCTTTGCTGCCGCGTATTGATGGTGTCTCCTACATTGGTTTGGCACTGAATGCATTGGGTGCCGAGCGCGCAGTCGCTGCAGAATGTGACGAAATCAATTATGTTGTACTGGCCTCAGAAACGTTTAGCCAGAATAACCAGGGTGCTTCCATAGCGCAGACGCTCGAAACCTGGGATCTGGTAGCCAGAATTGTGGCGGCCTCAGGGATAAAAACCACAGTAACAATTGGAGCCTCCTTTGGATGCCCTTTTGAAGGTGAAATCAAGCCTTCTACTATCGAAAGTATCGTTTCCCGGCTTATGTCCGGATCTCGCCCACCGCAGGAAATATCTCTCGCCGATACTATAGGCGTCGCCGTTCCAGATAATGTGGAAAGTATTTTTTCCGCCGTGCACGAACAGCTGCCGAATTTACCCTTACGTGCGCATTTCCACAATACACGCAATACCGGTTATGCCAATGCACTCGCTGCCAGCCGAGCCGGTGTGTCTGCACTGGATTCGAGTTTGGGGGGTATAGGCGGTTGTCCGTTTGCGCCAGCGGCGACCGGAAACATTGCCACCGAAGACTTGATCTACCTTTTGGATCGCAGCAACATCCCCACTGGGATTAAGCTCGGCGAAGCGATCGAAGCATCGCGCTGGTTAAACGAACAACTCCATAACGACAACCCAGGGCTGCTGGCCAGGGCTGGCCCGTTTCCCTCGCTTCAAGTTGAGTTGGGAGAACAGCATGAGCGCCGTTGACAATAATCAGGGCCCGCTTTCAAGGTATCTGATGCTGGATCTGACACATATGCTCTCTGGTCCTTACGGTACTATGCTATTAACCGATCTTGGCATGCAAACCATCAAGATCGAGCCACCCGGTAACGGTGAAGGTACGCGTAATCTGCTGGCGAATGACGCGGACTATTCGCGAGCTGGAATGGGAGCTTATTTTATAACCACCAATCGTAACAAGAAAAGTGTGAGTGTCGATCTTAAGTCACCGGAAGGCCTCCAGATATTTTATGACCTGGTGCGCAAAGCGGATGTGGTTTTCGACAACTTTAGCCCCAAAGTGATGGAACGTTTAAAAATCAGCCATTCCTGTCTCTCGGCGATTAATCCCAGGATTGTCACTTGCTCGGTGACAGGCTTCGGTCAAACTGGCCCAGCCTGTGACCGGCCGGCATTCGACATGGTTGCTCAGGGTATGGGCGGTGGAATGTCAATTACCGGCAAGCCGGAGCATGGACCGATGCGCGCCGGTATTCCGGTCGGTGACCTCGGTGGTGGCGTATTTGGCGTCATCGGTGTGTTAACTGCATTGCACGAACGAGAAGTGACAGGCGTCGGTCGGCACGTCGACATATCCATGTTGGACTGTCAGTTTTCGATGCTCAATTATATGGCGACAATGTACCTGATGTCAGGTAAGCAACCCCGGCAAGAGGGCAATGGCCATTTTGTTCATGTGCCCTATAACACCTTCAAAACCAGAACGCTGCATATCATTATTGCCATTATTTTTGACAGTTTCTGGCCCAAACTGCTGCGGGTATTGAATTTATCGCATCTTGATACCGAAACATTTCGTGAGCAACCCGGCCGTCTTGCCAACCGGGATTATATTGAAACCGAGATTGAGAAAGTTCTCGAAACCCGGGATGCCGACTACTGGCTTGAACGGCTAAACACGCAAAAAATCCCCTGTGCGCCGGTTAATCAATTTGAACATGCAGCAAGCGACCCACAAATTCGAGCGCGCGATATGGTGGTGGACGTACCTTTGCATGACGGATCGAGCGTTCAGGCACCGGGAAACCCGGTCAAGATTGTGGGTAGCGATGCATCCACCCTTCAGCCGCCACCCCGTCTCGGCCAGCATACTGCCGAAGTCCTGTCTGAATATCTTGAAATGGCCCCAGAAAAATTAGAGGCCATGGAGGATCGGGGGATTATTCAGACGAATTCCCCAGCTAAAACGGAAGCTACCGATTCCGTCGAAAACGTTTGAGCTCATCAAAAATTAGGAGAAGACTATGAAGAAACAATTTGTAAGCATCATCGCGGGGGCCATACTGGGTTTGTCCACCGTTACTGCCCAGGCTGCTGACGTTACCCTGCGGATTTCCCTACAGGTTCCGCTAAAGAATCATCTCGGGCAGAATCTACTATCGTTTAAGAATAAGGTCGAAAAAGCCTCTAATGGTGAAATCGAAGTCAAGATCTATGATTCGGCGCAGTTATACAAGGATAAAGAAGTACCTGCTGCAGTAGGGTCGGGGTCCATCGAAATGGGGGTCGCATCGCTCACGCGCTTTGTTGGTGACGCGCCTGTCGTCGATGTATTTTATCTGCCCTTTATGTTCAATACTGAAGAAAAAATAAGTAAGGCGGTCGCCAGGGGTTCGGCTGTGCGTTCGATCATTGATGGTGAAATCGCAAAAACTGGGTCGACGGTGTTATGGTGGCAAGCTTATGGGAGTGCAATCTTCCTCTCCAAAGGAAAACCGATCAAAACGCCAGCCGATATGGAAGGACGAAAAGTCCGAGTATTTGGTAAGACTCTGGGTCAATTTGTTACGGCTGCAGGTGGTGCACCAACCCTTATTTCTGGTTCGGAGCAATTCCTGGCGTATCAACGCGGAACCGTTGATATCGGCATGACTGGAGTGTCTGGTGTTAAATCTCGAAAGCTCTGGGATGTGATGGATACCATTACCGTCTCTAACAATGCCGATATCGAATTCATCGTACTGATTAACACCAAATTCTGGAGTGGATTGTCCGATGCGCACAAAGCCATCATTAACGCATCTGCACAGGAAGCTGAGCTTGAGGTACGAAATGCTGTGGCCCAGATCGAGGCGGATGCCTATAAGGCTTCCGAAGAAAACGGTATGACCGTGTATAGGCCGACAGCCGGCGAAATGGCTCAATGGAAAGCGATCTCACAGCCTGTAATTGACCAGTACCTGGAGAAAAATGGTGCTCTCGGCCAAAAGGTTATTGATGCTGCCAACAATCTTTAATAGTTGAGACTGATGCAGCCGAGCTATCCGCATCGTCGGTGAATAGCATGCGGGTAGCTTTTCTGGTTAGCGGAGAGAGTCGTGAAAATATATTTCAATTTTGTACACTCGATATCATGGCTAGCGGCGATGCTATTTGTCGGCACCGGTGTGATTTTAACCTACGAAGTTTGTGCACGTTATTTTTTGAATAGCCCGACGATTTGGGCCGCTGAAATCAGTCAACTTGGCTTGATCTGGGGTGTGATGCTGGGCTTGCCCTGGTGTCTTGCCAGCAGGCACCACATCAGGATTACCGCCATAATCGGGAAACTGACCAATGGTCCACGTGTGATAGCGGAAATTATTGCGATGATGGCGATAGCGATTTTCAGTGTCATTGTCTGTTGGTTCGGCTGGGAAATTTTCATCGACAGTTGGGATCGTGGACGCACCACTGGCACCATGCTGGATATCCCCGCCTGGATCGCCGAATTATCAATTCCATTTGGCTTTGCGATTCTTTTTATCCAGTCAATCGTGGAAACTATTCGGGCATTGTCTGGAGACATCCCGGCAGACGAGGAGATACAGGAATGACTGTTATTGTCATTATCGTTTTGTTGTTCGTGCTTCTCCTCACCGGCATTCCCGTCGCATTCTCGTTGGGTGGAATGGGCCTCGGAATGTTATATGTGGGCGGCTTTTCGGAGCTGATGGCGCCGCAGTCGATTCTTTCGACTTTAGATGGTTTCATCCTGTTAGCCGTACCTCTGTTCCTGCTGATGTCAAATGTGTTGCTTCAGGGCGGCGTGGGTAAGGACTTATTTGGCGCCGTACAGGCCTGGGTGGGGCATTGGCCTGGTGGCCTTGCGGTGGCGACAATTTTGTCCTGTGGCATTTTTGCGGCAATTTCGGGGTCTTCAGTGGCAACGGCCGCGACGATTGGAACCATCGCTATCCCAGAGATGATCAAACACGGTTACCAGAAAAAATTCACCTACGGCCTGTTGGCTGCGGGCGGTACGCTAGGCATATTAATTCCACCATCGATTCCGCTTATTGTGTATGGCTTTGTTACCGAGGAATCGGTGATCGCACTATTTATAGCTGGTGTTGGCCCGGGAATTGTGCTCATTGTTTTATTTGTCCTGTACTCGGTTATCTACGCGAGATATTTTGGCGGGTTCAAGCCCGTTGAAAAGTCATCGATGGATGAACGACGTAGTGCGAGCATTCGGGCCTTGCCTTCACTGCTATTGGCAGTGGTGGTGATTTCCGGCATTTATACTGGGATATTCACACCGACAGAAGCCGCCGCTGTCGGCTTTTCAGCCGCGCTGATTATTACCGGGTTGATTCTTAAAACCCTCACCTGGTCGGGTTTTGTCGCGGCATCGAAAGCTTCCATGGTGACCACGGTAGCGGTCTTGCTCATCGTCGCCTGCGCCAAGATTTTTGGCAAAGCGATCGCGCTCTACGGTATCCCACAGGACATATCTGCGGCAATCGTCAATAACATCAATTTGCCCGTAGTCTTTATTATTGTCGTCAGCGCAGTGTTGTTGATTATGGGTTTGATCTTCGAGGCCTTGTCGATGGTTTTAATCATGACACCAGTGCTGCTGCCTGCCGCGCTATCGATGGGATTCGATACCATATGGTTTGGCATTTTCATGGTTGTGATGGTCGAATGCGCTTTGATAACACCGCCGGTAGGTCTTAATCTCTACGTGATCCAGTCCGTCGCCAGGGCGAGCATGGCCGATGTTTCCAGGGGCGTTATTCCATTCCTCGCATTGATGCTGCTAACGGTCTCGTTTCTCTATATCTGGCCGCAACTGGCATTGCAATTTTAGGCGGTGGTTTCAAAGGGTAAATATTTTGTATACAATTTGATTTGTGGATAAACAAAGCGAATATGCCTACCGTCAGCTCAAACAGATGATGGTAGAAGGTCAGTTTGAGATGGGCATCAAACTGACGGAGTCAACATTGGCGAAGCAACTAGATTTGTCTCGAACACCCATCCGTCAGGCCCTGGCTCGCCTGGAGTCTGAAGGTTTTGTTGAATATGAGGATCGCCGTGGACATCGAACACGAGTGTTTACCGATCTCGATGTACAACAAATATATGCGGTACGCGCACTCGTCGAGTCGGAAGCGGCACAACTGTCCTGCGAGAAAGGTTTCTCAGTCGAGCAACTGGAAGAACTCGGCTCACTCATAGAAAGAATGGGGTTGACGCTGGCCCCAGATGCTGGATTACCGCAAACCGAAGTGCGGGCGCGCTTTATGAAACTAAACCATCGCTTTCACTGGATTATTTATAGCAATTGCCCAAACACATATTTGATCAGTTTAATGCGACAGTTTGTCGAACTGCCGCTGGTGATTAGAAACTTTTTCCACTTCAGCTATGACCGTCTGCAGCGCTCTCAGCAAGATCACCAGCTGATTTTGGCAGCAATAAAAAAAAACGCCTCGGATGAAGTCAGGAAACTTTTTTCGAGCCATATATTGGCTTCACAAAGCCAGATGATACCCAACAAAAAGGTGGCCGGTATGCCAGGCTCGCCAGAGTTCGATGAAACCGCTGGCTGGGCAGATATTCTGGATAACAAAATCTAGACTCGATCATCTCGTTTGCAGCAGTGGCTCAATCAGCTATGCCTTCAAAAAAAACGTAGGGTGAATTTATTAAAGAGCTTTGACCCCGAATTTGACCCTAATCTGTTGAGGAGAAAAAATCGAATGGCGCAGCAAATCAAATTTGAACCTTTATCAGGATGCATAGGTGCACTGGTACATGGTGTAGATCTTAGCAATAACCATGAAGATGAGACCATCGAACAGATACAGGAAGGTTTAATGATGCATCTGGCTCTGGTATTTCCGGGTCAGAACCTGAGCAGTGCGGCCCACGTAGCCCTCGGGGAACGGTTTGGATTACTTGAACCCCGCCACCCATTACATGATATAGCAGACGATCTGGAAAATATCATGGTAATTGAGAATGGTCCCAAACGAGCACCGGACAATGAAGACTGGCATGCAGATATGACATTTCGCACGCTACCACCTCAGGCATCTTTGCTCGCTGCCAGGGTTCTGCCACCTAAAGGTGGTGATACAATGTTCAGTAACATGTATGCGGTTTATGACGACCTGTCCAAATCCATGAGGCATTTTTTGGGGACACTAAACGCAGTACACTCGGTAGAAACTGGCTACAAAAAAATACTGGTTCGTGATCCGATATATGAAAAAGATCGCCTCAAGGCCCTCGAGAAAATGGATCCTGCCGATAGCTATACAACTCACCCAGTGGTTGAACATCACCCTATCACAGGAAGACCCTACCTTAATGTCAACGAGGCTTTCACCAGTCATATAGCTGACCTGCACTCTGACGAAAGCCGTGCGCTCCTCAACATGCTCGCGGAACGAGTACGCATGCCGCGTTATCAGGTGCGTCACCGCTGGTCAGTCGGAGACCTGGTCATGTGGGACAATCTAGCTACCCAGCACTATGCGGCTGGTGACTACTCGGAATATCGTCTGATGCACCGGGTTACGGTAAAACAGTTTTTCCGCGCCAGAGAGAAGGAAGCAACATAGTGCCCGGGTAGTTCTGTCGCCTTCCCAATTAGGGATATCAACTCGCAGATGTTCCCTATTGCCACATCACCTCGCGCTGCGTGCGCCACGCTTTTCTTTGCGCGGTAGACAATTACTCCGAGCAAAGTTACGAACATCGTCGGGTGATAAAATCCAGGGTTTCATAATATACTGGCTTCAGTAAAATCACGTTTAAAAATAACTAGACTCTCATTATGTTCAAATCTATAAGTAAAACCTTGCTGGTGGGATTATTTACCATCCTGCCAATCGTATTGACGGTATACCTGTTGTACTGGTTGGCGACGACCTCTGAGCAGGTACTGGGCGGTGCGCTGCGATGGTTGCTGCCAAATATTCTCTACTTTCCCGGGCTGGGTATTATCGCAGGCCTGCTGCTGATTTTTCTTATCGGTCTTTTAATGAAAATGGTACTGGTACGCCAGTTGTTTTCGTTCGGTGAACAAATCTTTTTTGGTCTGCCGTTAGTAAAGACGGTATATCGGGCGATACGCGAATTGTTCGATTTCTTTTCACCGAAAAAGGAAGGTCTCGGGCAGGTTGTTATTGTTAATTACAATGACATGGAAGTGATCGGATTTATTACTGAGGAAGATACCGCTCGATTGCCACAACCTTATCAGGGCGGTGACCGGGTTCCGGTATATATTCCAATGAGTTATATGGTTGGCGGATTTACGCTGATGATATCTCGCAGCAAATTGAAGCCCTGCAATATGCGTATCGATCAGGCCATGCGATTCGCCATGACCGCCGGAATTACCGGCAGAGAAACTTAATCTGAGAGTCTGAGGCTACGCCAGTGGCTTTCGCATATCAGGACAATAAAAAGGCCTGTTAGCCGTTTTCCACCATTTCGGATTACTGGGCTGCTGGACGATTTCGTTATGATCGTGAAAGGCATAGCGATAATTCTGCTGCCGAAGGAAACCCCAGGCCTGTGTGCTAGGGCTATGCATAAACAGCGTCCAGCATTCACGATTTTCGATTAAATTGATACGGTGGAAAACACTGCCATTTATACAGTTTAAGTTACCACTTCGGACCTTTCTTTTAATAACCGTATTCTCGTCCCTGGCGCCGAGCATGCGGATTTCTTCATAACAGCCGCTGAGTACTACTGAGAAGGCGCGATGCCAGGGGTGATTATGTAAACCACGGCCTGGATCGCTGGCAACAAATCGATGTAAATAAAATCTATAGCCAAAAGGTAAACTTAACAGGTGATATCGTTCCAGATAAGGTTGCCGGTCAGGACCGTTTATTATTCTGCAACGGCATAATGCGGAAATGCGGTAGAGTAACTGGCTGAATAAAGACATTTGAAATCCTCTAACTGAAATCTATCATGCTATTATCCCTGGCTTGTGGCTCATGAGGTGAGCCAGGAGGTTGAAAAGTGGATCGAACCGAACGTTTTTACATGATTGATCAGATGCTCAATAAGCGTCGCCTGGTTACCAGAGTCCAGTTTCTCGAAGCACTCGAAATATCTCCAGCTACCTTTAAGCGCGATCTGGAGTATCTGCGCGATCGACTCTCAGCACCTATTGTCTGGGATAATGAACTTCGAGGCTATCGCTATGACAGAAATGAACCGGGTGCAGATCAGTACCAGCTGCCAGGCCTATGGTTTAATACATCCGAAATACAGGCCTTGTTGACGATGGATGCATTACTCGAAAATCTGCAACCCGGTATGTTATCCAGGCATATTGAGCCGTTGCGAACACGGATTCGCCTTTTACTTGACGAAGGTGACCACAGTGTTGATGAAATTTCGCATCGTATACGGATTCTGCCAGCCGCAGCCAAATCATATAGCAATGAAAATTTTCAGATTGCGAGTCGTGCGCTGCTATTGCGCAAGCGTCTGCATATTGTTTACTACAGCCGCCAGGCGGACAGCGAATCAAACCGGGATATTTCTCCGCAGAGACTCATTTACTATCGCGATAACTGGTATCTGGATAGCTGGTGTCATTGGCGACAGGGGTTGCGCAGCTTTGCCCTCGATGCGGTGCAATCGATTCAGCTACTCGATCAAACGGCAATTGATATCGAGCAGGAACAATTAAGCATACAGCTCGAAAGTGGTTATGGCATATTTTCAGGATCTGAAACCAGTCAGGCGGTATTACGTTTTAGTCCGATACTGGCTCGCTGGGTTTCGCGTGAACAATGGCATCCGCAGCAGCAGGGTAGATATGACGAACAGGGCTACTACATTCTCAGTATCCCTTATAGCGATGACACCGAATTGATTATGGACATTCTAAAACATGGTAGCGATGTCGAAGTACTGCAGCCCGAGCCACTAAGAAACGCGATCATCGCGCGTATCGACGCGATGAAAATGTGCTACCGACACTAGTGTAGTGTCTTACACTAGCGTATCAATTCAGTTTGAAGCGTTGAACAGCACTCTTCAGGTCTATAGAAAGTTGATTTAATTCGCTACTGGCCTGTTCTGTTTTCAATGCGCCTTCAGTAGTGGTTGTCGAAATTTCGGAAATATTTCGAATACTGTCACTGACTTCACCAGACACCTTTTGCTGACGCGAAGACGCGCTGGCAATATTTTCGTTCATGCGCGTAATTTCACCAATTGAGCAAGTGATTTTCTGCAGAGCCTCCGATGCTTCTCTAGCCTGTGAAACGCTGACTTCGGCCTGTTCCTGTCCTTTTGTCATCGCAGTTACTGCCTCACGAGTACCGGTTTGCAGGCGTTCAATCATGCTCTGAATTTCCTCTGTTGACTCCTGGGTTCGACTGGCCAGGGTACGAACTTCATCCGCGACAACAGCGAAGCCACGACCATGTTCTCCGGCACGTGCGGCTTCGATTGCTGCATTCAGCGCCAGTAAATTTGTCTGTTCGGCTATCGATCGAATCACATCGAGTACGCCACCTATATTTTCGCTGTCCTGTGCCAGGCGCGATATAACTTCTGAAGTATGCTGAATTTCATGTGCCAGATCGTTAATCGAAGCCGAGGCGGCTACTACTACATCGTTACCCTGAATTGCCTGGGCATTGGCTTCCTTTGCTGCCGAATCTGCATCGCCAGCATTACTGGCGACATCGACCACAGTAGAGGCAATTTCTTCCATGGCCTGTGTCATGCGGTCGGTTTCTGTGCTCTGTCTCTGTACGCTTTGGGAGGTCGAGGTGCTGACCTGATTGACGTGACCGGAAGCAGATTCCATTGCCTTACTGCTTTTCGCCACCATGTCGACTATGCCGTGAAGTTTTTCGAACATATTATTCAGCGACTCAACAATACCAACGGTAACGTCGTTGCTTGCACTATTTAGCCGACGGGTTAAATCGGAGTCTTTTTCGATTTCACCAATTTCCATTTCCAGGCGGGAAATTGGCGTAGTCAGTCGGTTTGCAAAACGCCATCCGAGTAAAGCTGCTAGCAGCAACATAACTGCAGCTGCCCCCCCGGAAGAGACAAGTAATGATTTTGATAGTACTGTTGCGGGTGCGAATGCTTCTGCCTCGTCTATTTCGCTGAGGATATACCAGTCCAGGCCTGGAATATCGAGCCCGGTATAGGCTGACAACACAGAAATACCGCGGTAATCGGGAAAAATATCAAATCCGGTTTCTCCGCCGATTGCTTTTTCGACACCACGAGTTTCGACCGGTTGCAGGGTGACAGTGGTGCCTTTGGTGATTATTTTATCCAGAGTTTCCTTTGCTATTCCCCGGGAAGTCATAATACCTTTGTATACTTCAGGTGTTTCGAGCAGAAACCGGCTTGAAGATCGCATTATTCTGTCTTTGCCAACCAGATAGGTTTCACCGGATTTTCCCAGTCCGACACGCTCCCAGTCCTGATTATTGGTCATTATGGCATTCAATGTTTCGACAGGAATCTGGAAAATAATAACACCGATGAGTTTCGAACTTTGTCCTGAAATTACTTCATCGAATAGTGGGGTAGCGATAAATGCCGCAGGATCTTCATAAGAAGGGGGGTAGGCTGCGAAATCGGTAATATATATAAAACCGGGTTCCGTGGCCGCAGCAGCGGCTCGATATGCCTTACCAATGCCTGTGTTTGCGTAAGGGCCATTGATCAGAGAAGTAGCAAAATCGAGTTCTTTAAATACCGAGTAGATAATATCACCAGTCTCGGGATGGGCAATGAAAATATCGTAGTATCCGAACTGTTCTAGTACGTTTCGAAATTGAGGATGATAGGTTTTGTGTAATTCACTATAAGTCGAATCATCATCGGTATTGTTGAGCAAATGTTTACTGCCCAGAGGGTGGGAGTTCTGGGCAATAAATTTAGCCTGCAGGGTAATCTTACCGGTAGAGAATTGAGAAATGATATTGCTCGTATCGAAGCGGGTTCCCTGGTTAAGCGATTGGTACTTTTCACCAAACTGAGAAGTGTAGTAATTTTCGAGACTACTCTTTTCCTGGGAAAAATCATGACTACCGATTTCATTTTCATATCGATAGAATGCCTCGCCCATCTTAATTGCCGCGTCTTTGACACTAACATTTTCAGCATAAGTTGAAATGTGTCGACGAATTGAAGCGTAAAAGTCTTCGACGTGCGCTTTTTTAAGTTCTCTAACTGAGACCAGTTTTTCTCGCGCCTGCTCAACCAGTAGCCCACCGGCAATATCCTGAGCAAACCATGTACTGGCAACCACCGATAGCAACATAGGTGTAGCAACCAGCAAAACCAGCGTAATCAGTAATTTTTGCTTCATTGACATAATAATCACAACCTCGACATATTACAAAAGCGACATGCGTATAGTTCTGCATCGGCACCTTGCCACAAAACTTTAACCCGATGAGGATTTATCTGATATTGAGTATAGCCGGGTTTTTTGAAGCTGCGAGGGTGAGTGGTCTAATCCCAGAGATCGATTTCTATATTGTCGAGCAGGCGGGTTTCTCCTATTGCGGCGGTGACCAGAATAACCAGCTTCTTATCGGTGTTGTTGGCGGGTTTTAGTGTTACCGAATTGCAAATACTAAAGTAATCGGTTCTAAATCCTGTTTGATTGAGTGCAGCAATTGCCTCATTTTTGAGTTCTATGTAATTCCGTTCCCCAGTTTTTATACGTGCTGCTGTCTGTTGTAGCGTTTTATAAATCATCGAAGCAGCTTCGGTCTGCTCTGAATCCAGGTATTGATTACGCGAGCTGGTCGCAAGTCCGGAGGGTTCTCGTGTGGTTTCAGAACCGATTATTTCAACATCCAGATTTAAATCACAAACCATTTTCTGAATAACCCGATATTGTTGATAATCCTTCTTGCCGAAAACTGAAACATTCGGTTTAACAATATTAAATAGTTTAAGCACAATCGTAGCAACCCCGGTAAAGTGGCCAGGCCGATGTGTGGCTTCCCAATGGTCAGTTAAGTCGGTGACGTGTATGTGGGTGATATGTTCAAGTCCATCTGGATAAAGTTCGTAGGCAGTTGGAAGATAAACCAGGTCGCAACCGTTTTGCTTTAAGCGTTGAATATCCTGCTCCAGTGTTCTCGGGTAATGATTAAAATCTTCATTCGCGCCAAATTGCATCGGGTTGACGAAAATACTGCATATCGTCCGGTCACAGAGAGACTGGCCTTTTTTAATCAACGACAGGTGGCCGTCATGGAGGTTACCCATTGTCGGAATAAAGGCGATAGACTCCTTGTGGTCTTTCCAGTGTTGTGCGTATTGATGCAATTCTACAATTGAAGTTGCCTGATCCATTATCAGAAACTATGTGCTTTTTCTGGAAATTGCCCGCGCTTTACTTCGCTGACGTAACGGCTAACTGCGGTTTGAATGCTCGATTGACCCTGCATGAAATTTTTTGAAAATTTGGGTTTTTTCCCCGCAGTGACATTTAATATGTCATGCAGGACAAGAATTTGACCGTCGACCTCGGCACCGGCACCGATACCGATGACCGGTATTTCAAGGGTATTGGTTATTTCCGCCGCTAATGTTGCCGGAACACACTCGAGTAACATGATATCGGCACCGGCCGATTCGAGATCAAGCGCAGTAGCAATCATTTGTTCGGCAGCATTTTTACTTTTGCCCTGAATCCGATAGCCACCAAGCTTGTGTACTAACTGGGGTTGTAGGCCGAGGTGCGCACAGCTAGCAATGCCAAATGCTGAAAGCTTTTCTACGGTTTTTATCTGAGTGACTCCACCTTCGAGTTTGACTACCTGCGCCTGCGTGGCCTGTAGTATTTCGCTGGCATTGTCTAGCGCCTGTTGCGGTGAATTCAAAGTTCCAAAAGGCATGTCAACCATCAACATAGCTTTATCGAGGCCCGTGTTAACTGTTGAGGCATGGTATTTCATATGATCAAGTGTCACCGGAATAGTTGTATCGTGGCCTTGAATGACCATACCTAATGAGTCACCAACAAGCACTACTTCAACACCGCATTGCTCGACCAGTCTGGCAAAACTATAATCGTAGGCAGTCAGACAGGCGAATTTCTCGCCCTTTGCCTTGAGTTTCCTGAGTTTTGTAACAGTAATTACATCTTCCAGTGGTTTCGGTATGTACATAGTGCTATCCAGTTAGTAGGGCAATGATGACTGATTGAAATAATGGCGTCCAGAGCAGGTTTGACCAATTTCGGTAAGTAATGCAGCATAATCCTGCGGGTTGTTAACAAGATCTACTGATTGAGTATTTACGGTCAGTATTGCGCTTTCATTATAATTGTAAAAATAACGGGTGTATGACTCTGAAAGCTCGATGAGATATTCATCCCGAATCTGTTGCTCGTAGTCGATGCCCCGTTTGCCAATACGATCGCGTAGTATATCTACCGGTGCCTGAAGATAAATGACCAGATCAGGTCTTGGTGCATCGATAGTGAGATGATCGAAAATCTGATGATAAAGTTTCAACTCCTCTTTATTGAGAGTGAGTTCAGCAAACAGGCGATCCTTATCGATAATGAAATCTGCAATGTGTGCATTATGGAATAAATCGATCTGACGAAAATTCTGTACCTGTTGGGCTCGTTGCATCAGAAATGATAGCTGAGTCGACAGGGCATATCGGCGCGGGTTACGATAAAACTGAGCAAGAAAAGGATTTTTAGCCGCCTGTTCAAGCAATAACTCAAAACCAAAACTATCGGCCAGCTTCTTCGTCAGGCTTGTTTTGCCAACGCCGATTGGGCCCTCGACAACGATATATCGATGCTGATTTTGCATATCGGTACCAGTTATTTTCGATCTGCAGAGTTACTTATGGTTGATAAGGCATTAATTTCGATGGCAGGTGCTTTGTCAATGAGATACTTCAAGCTGCCGAGCCCCGGGATATAAAGATCACCACTAATCTCAAATAGTGGTTCGAGCACAAAAAGTCGGTTTTGCATTTCTGGATGGGGTATTTTCAGGTGACTGTCATTTAAACTTCGCGAACCGAACAGAATTATATCGAGATCCAGCGTTCTCGGCGCCCATTTCAAATTCGGATCCCGATAACGATAAAAGGCATGCTCTATAGCCTGTAGCTCTAGTAGCAACTCCAGTGGCTGTAAACTGGTTTCGACCAAAACTACTGCATTGACATAATCATTTTGAGGTATTTCACTAACAGGCTCGCTTAAATAAAGCGAGGACTGCGCTTTCATCCTGGTGTTTGTTAATTTTGTGAGGCAGTCGATAGCCTGGATGACAATATTACTGGAGTCACCCATATTGCCGCCAATGCCAATGAACACCTCTTCAACTGGCATGGCTATTGCGCTTACGTCGGTGATCGGGGCGGCCTGAAGATTGAGGGCGAGTTGCTTCGATCGGCTTATGCTTTAGCTGATAATCGGTCCACCAACTGCAGATTTCTTTGGGGATTAGACCAACCATGCTTTGTATGCACATGAAATCGTACGCTGCTCGAAAACTCGGATAGCCTATCAGTTTTCGAGGATACTTCCCTTTAGTGCGTTGAAAGCGGGGCTGTGATGTCCAGATATCTTTTGCCATTTGCGAGTATCTTCTGGGGATAGACACGGTCTTAATCTGCTCGGTAAATATGTCACCACCGGCCTGATCCAGGGCGGCGATGATTTTCATTTTATTAGAACAAAGCTGCGAAGCCCGTTGCTGAACTACCGGCCAAAGCAATACGGCAAAGATAAATGCAGGAGATACATGTACCTGGCTGTTGACGCGTGCATCCGTGTTTACCAGGGACTGGTCGATAAAATCAAGCATTTCTGCATCGGGATCGCCATTAATCCAGTTGTCCAGTGACGGTACAAGATACTTCAACAGTTGAAACTGCCTTAACAGAATAAAAACCCGGCTCGCGTTGCCGCAGTGAAATAATTTCACGATTTCGTCAAACAGTCTCGCAGCTGGCACGCCTTCGAGTAATGGGGCGCATTTAAATATCGCATCGGAGGCGATTCTATCAATTTGAAAATCAAGCTTTCCTGCAAATCGGATAGCTCGTAGCATGCGCACAGGATCTTCCTGGTAGCGGATTTCTGCGTCACCGATCATGCGCAGGGTGCGAGATTCAATGTCGACTAATCCATTCGTATAATCGAGTATCGAAAAATCCCGAATATCGTAATAAAGCGCATTGATAGTAAAATCGCGACGGATCGCGTCTTCTTCGATGTCACCAAAAGTGTTATCTCGAATGATGCGGCCATCGGTATTGAGTTCCGATCTGCCGGTATCGTTAGAATGACCACGAAAAGTTGCAACTTCGATAATTTCTCGACCAAAACGGATATGTACCAGACGGAATCGACGACCAATAATCCGACTATTGCGAAATAGCTGCCGAATCTGCTCCGGTGTTGCATCGGTAGCAACATCGAAATCTTTCGGATGTTTACCCAGTAGTAAATCACGAACTCCCCCGCCGACCAGACAGGCGCGATGACCTGATTTGTCGAGGCGATACAAAACCTTTAAAGCAGCTTCAGATATCGACTTCCTTGATATTTTATGGTGTTTTCGGGGAATAATCGTTAATTTACTGGAATCTCTCTCTCTATTACTCACTATTATTATTTAAACGCTTATCAATGAGTACATGATAGCACTACCCTGTCTGAAAGTTGTGATTTGTTTAAATTGGGAAGTAACCGAAAAATTGAAAATTAAAGCAGATGTGAACGAATTGAATCAGGGTAACCGTTTTAAGCGG
>JAAEOZ010000802.1 GCA_024222685.1 Gammaproteobacteria bacterium
CTGCATAGAAGCATTAGCGGAGATGTATTCAAATGAACAGGTATAGCAAAACACTTGTATTTATATGCTTACTTTTAGCTGGCCTGATGAGCTGGCAGCAACGGGCTGTGGCATCGAACACAGGCATTTCAGCCGAGGACATTGCCAGTATTGATGACGCCAGGGATTTATATCAATCAAATTGTGCCGCATGCCATGGTTTTGATGGCGTACCGATTATGGCTGGTGTACCCAATTTCGGCAAAAACGAGCGTATGGAAAAAACCGACCAGGAGCTGCTTGCCAGCATAAAAAATGGCAGGACACCCGAATCTGGCGGTGTCGCAATGCCTCCCTGGAATGCTGTCTTAAGCGAGGAGGAAATGGCGGCGGTACTCACCTATGTTCGGGTAATCAATGGAGACCCGGTATTTCAGGATAACTGCCTGTCCTGCCATGAAAGTAGCGTACCTCCGGTTGCGGCATCTATTCCGAAAACAACAGAAGAACTGAGTTCACACCAGGGACCGTTCAATCTCTGTAAGGGAACCGACACTGACAATTCGATGGAGCGAGAAGACATCATCAAGGTTATTCAGTTCCTGGCCGGGGTTTCAAAGAATTAATATGCCAATCTTACTGACCAGGCAAACTTTTAGAGGGTAAAAAATGAAGCAGCTTGTGAACCGAATTTCAAAACCAGCTGCGATAGTAACGTTATTCGCACTGCTGGTTGTTGCCGCATTTCCGGCTCTTGCCCTTGAACCCAACGAATACCGCCAGTTCATGGGGATCGATTCGCGTAAACTGGTGTGGTTTCTAGCACAGTTGCACCTGTTCTTCGGTGCGTTCGTGCTCGGCGTACCCCTGTTCGCGGTAATTATCGAAATTGTAGGCTGGCGCGGTAAAGATGACAAATTCGACAAGCTGGCCTACGAATTTACCAGTCTGCTGAGTGTGGCCTACGCCACGACCGCA
>JAAEOZ010000803.1 GCA_024222685.1 Gammaproteobacteria bacterium
TATCAACAGAAGTAGGCTCGCTTACGGATACTAATGCACTGGCGACACCAGCCCTGGCTGATATAGACGGTAATGGCACAGTAGACCGGGTTTATGCCGGGGACCTGAAAGGTAATATGTGGGCATTTGATCTTGAAGGCACTAGCTCTTCTTCATGGAAAGTCGCCTATGAAGATTCCGTTTCGGCGCCAGCCCCTCTATTCACCACAGAAAATAATCGCCCGATAACTGCAAAGCCGGTCTTAGCCAAACACCCGACGCAACCAGACTCGAGTTCGCCTTCTAATGCGCCCAATATTATGGTTTTTTTCGGTACGGGTCAGTATCTGATAGATGCTGACAAATCTGCTACCGATGTCGAGTCGTTTTATGGTGTCTGGGATAAAGGTGACGAGAACGTGGACTTTGCTAGTGATTTAATCGAACAGACTTTTGAAACCGGTTTTACCGACAGCAACGGCAATTCGGCCTTGGTATTATCTCGCAATGCAATCGACTACTCTACTGACTACGGCTGGTATTTCAAACTCCCGGAATCCGGAGAACGAGCAGTTACCTCACCGATAGCAAGGGCAGACACTGTATTCTTTAACTCATTTGTGCCAACAACCGATCCCTGCTCAGTAGGAGGCTACGGCTTCAAGTTTGCGGTTGACATGACAACCGGTGGTTCATCGCTGGAACCGGTATTCGATGCTGATCAGAGCGGTGTAATCGACGAAGGCGATACTGTTAGCAATGGCATAGATAAGAGTACGCTGGTTGCTATCAGGCAGGAAGGATTTCTGCCCGAGCCGGTTTTTATCGAAGACCTCGCATTTACCGCAGAGACAGCGACAAGAGTTAAAGGCCTGAAGGATATTCCATCGGGTCGATTTTCCTGGCAGGAGCTTTTACAATGAAAACATTCAAATTCAAATTCAGAGTTCTGGTAGCATTAATTGCTTTTATATTGCCCTGGGCCGGTACGGAAGCTGCCGATAACTTTAGAAAAGCGGGAGTTATAACCTCGGTTGGTTATGACCAGTTCACGACATACCGTCAGAAATATCGGTTTGCGCCAGGGGCAAAAATTAACTCTGAAGACGAGAAGCGGCAAAAGTTTTCCGATTTCAGGCCCGGCGATGAAATATATTTTGAAGGCGTGATACTAAACGGTGTTTTCTATGTCAATATTATTTACTATGA
>JAAEOZ010000804.1 GCA_024222685.1 Gammaproteobacteria bacterium
AATGCTACCGGCGTTTGGTCTAGACAATCGCTGGGTTTTCCTTCGGGGAGCCTATACAGCCCGGCAATGGCTTCTGATTCAGCGGGGAGACAACATTTAGCCTACCAGGACGAATCAAGTCTAAAATATGCAACAAACATATCCGGCACCTGGCAGATCTATACCATTGATGGTCAGGATTCGATTAATAGTTTTGACATTATTATCGACTCTTTAGACAAGGTCCATATCGCCTACGGTTCGGGAGAAAGGGCCAGCCAAAATATAAGCTACCTGACAAATCGCTGAGATAAACACAGCAATATGCAACTGCGCTTGCGCATGGCTTCGCCGTTGTTGCGTAATCGCACCTACTTCAAGGCTGTCGATACAGACCGCGGTGAACGACGGTTTTCCGATGCTGGCTAGGTCCGATTAGTGTCGTTCTCGGCCGTTTTTAAAATAGAATAAAGGTTCAGCTTTCTCGTAAACAGACACTCGCATGCGTTTCACGGGCTTCTTTCTTCGGCCAACAGCGGCCGCTCGCGAAGACTCGCCGATAGGTCTCAAATGTGCCCTGAGCCGTCATTCGAAAGCAAGGTCGTATATGGGAGCGTGGGGCCTGGAACACAACCATAATGGGGACCAGTATTGTATTTTTCTACTTCACAGGATCTTGCTTTTCCGCATTGACGTTGAGTGTAAAGATATCGGGCCGTGCATAATGTCCGACAACATCCAGATCAAATTTTCCGCGAATGATTTCGTTCTTGTCCAACTCAGCAGTTAAAATGGCATCCTCGTTAAAAACCGGGCCCGCAAGAACCTTGCCGAACGGGGAAACGATACAGCTGCCACCGCGAATGAGAATCTTGCCGGGCTCTTCTCCCTGAATCGGGTGGAAATCTTCTGGGCCGTCCGAACGAATCATGTACTGGCAGGCGCTTAGAACAAAACATCGCCCCTCCAATGCTACCATTTGCATGGTTGGT
>JAAEOZ010000805.1 GCA_024222685.1 Gammaproteobacteria bacterium
CCTGGGTTTATACCAATACGAAAACTATTGCATCGACTTCGATAATCGCCCCTACCGTAATGCCGAGGAAATCCAGACTCACTGGTTATTGCACCAGTTGGAAATCTATCTGGAGCTGATTGATGCCACCGATCAGAAAATACTACTCGACTGCTTTGCAGGCATTCCTGACTGTGCAGAGCAACAGTCCACACTGTTTCGAAAATCGGATCGGTTAAGGTTTAAAATTGCCCGTCAGCTCGAACGTATCGGTAATCTGGACGCTGCAATGAAGCTGTACCTGCAATGCCTGTTACCACCGTCTCGCGAACGTCAGGCTCGAATTTATCATCAACAGAAAAACATTGAATCTGCGATGACTATTTGCCAGCAAATTATTGATGACCCGATCGACGACGCCGAGTATCAGTTCGCCAATGAGTTTGCCTCGCGATTAATCCGCCAACATAAGCTGGTGCCACGGGCAGGAATTGAATCTGTACAAAATTATCAGCCTGAAATCTTACAGCTCGAACTCATAAAACAATCAGCGGTTGAGTTAGCGGTGGTCGAGTATTACCTGCAGCAACAGCCAGAGCAACAATGTTTTTACCTGGAAAATTCGCTATTTAACAGCGTCTTTGGACTACTGATATGGGATGCGATTTTTGCACCGCTTGCGGGTGCCTTTTACAACCCGTTTCAATACCGCCCTGGCGATTTCTACGCCCATGATTTCGTTAAAAAACGTCAACAGTATTTCGATTCGATATGGCTATCAATAAAAACCAATGACGACATATGGCAACGAGCTCAAGACTGCTGGCGGCTTAAGCAGGGTATTGCCAACCCACTGGTGGACTGGACACATATTAATCTCGATATTATCGAACTGGCTTTACAACGCATACCACATGACCATTGGCTGAAAATATTCGAGCGTCTATTAACGGACCTTCGCAACAACCGTTCCGGCTTTCCTGACTTAATCGTATTCCCGCCCGAAAACGGTTATCTGCTGGTCGAAGTCAAAGGCCCGGGAGACAGCCTGCAGAAAAACCAGCAACGCTGGATGCAATATTTCGCCGAAAACAATATTCCGCATTTGCTCGCCCGGGTCAACTGGCGGGTGGAAGATTAGTCATGCAGGAAACACTCAAACTGGGCATTCGCCAGCTCACAGAGTTTTGCTGCCGTAGTGGAGATCTCGGTTTTGACGGCGGACCCGGTGTCAAAGCCCAGGAAGGGCTGCGTACTCACCAGGCAATTCAAAAACGCTATAGCAATGAGGCCAGAGCTGAATACCGAATCCAGGCGGAAATCGATATCGACAATTATCGAGTCGAACTGGGTGGACGTATCGATCTTGTTTTTGAACAGGAGGCGCCGCCTCGAATCGAAGAAATAAAAACTGTCTACAGTTTCATGAATCAGTTTTCAGAAACATTCGACGAACCACACTGGGCGCAGGTGAAATGTTATGCCGCCTGCTACGCCATGCAAACCGATATTGAAGAACTGTCTGTGAGTCTTAACTACGTCAACCTGTTCAACCACCAGGAACATCGGCAATGCCAGATTTACCAAAGCGAAGAATTACGGTCTTTTTTACTGGCCGTGTTAAGACAATACATCAAATGGTATCAGCTCATCCAGACTCAACGCGAATTGACAATAACAAGTGCTAGAAGGCTTGAATTTCCACACACCGAATTTAGAAATCAGCAACGCGCATTTGCTGCGCATGTATACCGTAACATACAACAACAGGCGCAACTCCTCGTCGAGGCACCAACCGGTTCCGGCAAGACCATCAGTACACTTTTCCCATCAATCAAAGCGATTGGCGAGGACCTGGCCGACCAGATTATTTACCTGTCTGCGAAAACTTCCGGCCAGAACCAGGCTATCGAAACCCTTCAGCTCATGGTGGAACAGGGACTGCAAATCAGTTATCTGGTGATACAGGCTAAAAGTAAAAGCTGCGCCTGCAACGAAGAAAATTCCGTGGAGATCAACATCGAGGGTAAATGTCTGCGCACCATAGGATTCTTCGACAGGCTCGATCAGGCACGTGAATCACTAATTAAACAACGTCATCTGGACCCGACCGCTATTCGCACAACAGCCGATCAGTATCAACTATGCCCGTTCGAACTGTCACTACAGTTGTTGCCCTGGATCGATGTGGTTATTGCCGATTTCAACTATGTGTTCGATCCGTTAGTACAACTCAGTTACTTTAAAACCGATGGCAAAAGAAAAGTTTTACTTGTCGATGAAATTCACAATCTGGTCGACCGCGCGCGCAGCATGTACTCCGCAACACTGAAAAGAAGTGAGATCAGGCAGGCATTAAAGGCCGATAACAGCCCGGAGGTAATCAAAGCTTTAAAGCGTGTCAATCGAGCACTGGATAAGCACTTGCGAATTCAGACCAACGAAGAACAGGTAAGTGATGAATCGCCGCAACAATTCGCAAAAACCATCCGTCAGTTCGGCGACGATATCGGTGTCAATCTTTTCAATAACAAGCATGTCTCTGCGCTAACGCTGGAGCTGAGCAAATCGGTATTTCGCTATCAGTGTATTCACAATCTGTACCATGAGCACCATAAAACACTTACCAACAGACCAGTAGATCAACGCCGTATCAAGCTGCTTTGCCTGAATGCGCTGGAATACCTGAAAAGTATTTACCCTCTATTCAATTCCGTGTGCGGATTTTCGGCAACACTGTCTCCGTATCACTATTTTTTGCAGGCACTTGGACTCGATGACAAGACCAGGGTTTTGCGGCTCGACTCCAGTTTTCCGGAAGATCGACTCAGTGTAAACATATGCAGTTTCGCTGACCTGAGATACCGCCAACGCGATGACTATATAGATCTGATTTGCGACACCATTAATCGTTGTTACCAGAACAGGCCGGGCAATTACCTGGTATTTTTCTCCTCTTATTATTTCATGGATAAAGTCTATACCCGTTTTCTGCAGCGCTATAACGATGTCGATACCATGTTGCAGGCGCCATCATCCGATGACGATCAGCGACAGGCATTCCTCGACCAGCTATTCCACCGTAACAATACGCTAGCATTCGCCATCATGGGTGGTATTTTCGCAGAAGGAATTGACTACAGGGGCCAGGCACTGATCGGCGCAATTGTAGTCGGCGCCGGACTTCCGCAGGCGAATACCGAACAGCAGTTGATCCAGCAGGACTTTGAGCGACTGAGCCTGAATGGTTTCGATTTTGCCTTTCGCTTCCCGGGGTTGATACGGGTGCAACAAAGCGCCGGTCGCGTGATACGTAGCGAAAGCGACCGTGGCGTTATAATCCTGCTCGACCGCCGCTTCGCGCAAAGCGCTTATCGACAGCATTATCCACCCCACTGGCAACCACAACACTGCCAGACGCTTGAACAGCTAGATCAGTCGCTATCGCAATTCTGGAAAAATCAGACGGACTGAATTCGCCGACCTATGGAGCGAGTAAACCTGCCTCCCTCTCCAGCTTTTTCAACAGAATACCCTCGTCGCCACAGCAGTCGGCTGCACACTTCCTGACCTCATTCAACGCCTCGGCATCGAGTTGCAACCAGTCGGCAACCGGTGTATTTTCGGTGGCACAGTCGCAGCTAATATCGGTATGACCATAGACGTTATTAAGGCCAGCCAGCCGCGCATTAGCAACTGCCTTATCGATAATTTCGCTCGGCGTTGGCGCGATATGCGAAAGCTTATAAGCCGGGAAAAACCTGGTGATATGCCAGGCACTGTCGACACCGAGATTATCTCGAATCCATTCGGCAATCTGCAATAATTCCGCTTCGCTATCATTTTTACCGGGGATGACATTGGTGCGGGTCTCTACATGTATGCCCAGTTGCTGCGCCCTGCTGATCGAAGCCAGCACCTGATCAACCTCGCTGACAGGACATATATCTTTATAAAACTCATCCGACAGACTCTTAATATCCGAACAAAGCACGTCGATATGCGGTGCCATCAATTCAAGCGCTTCGTCGGTAACAAAACTGTTTGAAACATAGACAGTAAATAAACCCGCCTGGTGCGCAGCGCGCGACACATCAATGACATATTCCAGCCATACAGCCGGCTCGGAATAGGTAAA
>JAAEOZ010000806.1 GCA_024222685.1 Gammaproteobacteria bacterium
AGACTATTTGTCATATCTGGTACAGTTACCGAATGCGAACCATCATTCGCTGTACCTGATGTCAGAGATGTTACTGAATAGCTGGCATGGTCTGCAGAAAAAGTGAGTAGATCTATATCGACCGAACTACAACTCACTGGAGCACTGGTAGTGTTGGCGACATTCCATGTCAGATTAACCGCGCCCGCAGAAGGTGTAATCGAACCTGCGGTATCATGAGAAGTAATAACAAAAGGACCCGAAGTATTATCGACAGTTAAAGTTACCGTATCACTGGCCTGACCCGATTTACCGTCGCGTACAGTTAACCTGAAATTCAGGTCTCGCGATGTAGTCGGTAAGACCTCACTTTTATCCCCCCGCCCACATAGTTGCGTACCCAGCGCCGGGAAGTCCCGATCACTGCCTGGTTGTGGAATATAACTTCGAAATAAAGGGTTGTCGCCCAGATCGCTACCTAAATTCGCTGACGTCGTTGCCGTACCCACATCGATTTGATCCCATTGGTAGCTAAGTGTATCGAGCAGGTCGGTATCACTTCCTGAACCCTGTAACTGAAATGCAGTTTCAGCCGGTATGCTATGGTTGGTGCCGGCATTGGCTGTCGGCTCAGCTGGATTATTGGCACCGACCAGGGTATGGCAAGTCCTTGAAGATACCCGAGTATGGATTTGTGCCATGCTTTCGCTATGAAAGACTGCATCGCTACCTGCCTGAATATTTTCAGCGCCACAAATCCCGGCATAACCCATAATAGTGGATCCGCTACCAGGTTCATAAGCCGTAGGGGCATTTCTCGAGGTTCCGGAGCAGGCACTCGTGCTGCCGTTAAAACTGTGCCTGGCGCCGAACTGGTGTCCTAGTTCGTGCGCCACATAATCGATGTAAAAGGTTTCGCTATCTGGTGAACCCAGCCCGGTGGCGCCTTTTGCCTTAACAGGGGTTGAACAAATAGCCGAAACCTGTGCAAGCCCACCATTAGATGTACCAAATACATGCCCTATATCATAATTCGACGAACCAATTTTGCTATCTATCCAGATTTGATTTTGATCGATCAGGGCACTTAAATCATTGTTGCTAAATCCGGCCGTATCATTTACATCAACTAGCTGATCGTTATCCGCAACCAGTTGAAAACGAATACCCAGATCACGCTCGTAAATATCGTTGACTCGATTGATCGCTGTGACAATTTCAGCCATGGCTGAATTAAGACTGCCCCCCACGGCGGTGACGTATTCTACTGTAGCCGACACGGCCAGTTCATAGACCAGATAGCTATTACTGACACGTAAAGCCAGTTGTGGGTTGGCATCCGGCAAGCTCATATCAGGCAACTGATTGTTTGATACCAGTTCACCAGTACTACACCTGAACGAACTATCACCACCGGCTAGTCGGCGCTTTACTCGATAGTAACCGCTTTCGGGGTCA
>JAAEOZ010000807.1 GCA_024222685.1 Gammaproteobacteria bacterium
CACGAAGGTAAGGCGGCTTCACCAAAAATAGTCCTGCTACCATGAGAGCACTCCGGTGATGCCGGAGACAAGTTACTCGAATCGATGTTCCGCACCGCGAATGGACGACTCACAGCTACCGAGGCGCTAGGTCATAGGGAATTCGTACTCACCAGACTGTACGAGAGTGCTTAAAAAATTACCTAAATGGCGGTTTTTGTAATCCGGCTCTGGAGGGATTGATGAAATGCGGGATGAGGCTATCAGGCCGCTACTCGATAAAATTTAATCCCGGACTTTGTTATACTTGAACGAATGAATAGCCTCTGTAACGAAGTTTACGACCCTGATTATCGACCGAATGTCGGTATTATGCTGATCAATAAGCAACATCAAATTCTGGCAGGAGAAGCTATCCATTGTTCCGGAGAATGGATGATGCCACAGGGTGGTATCGATCAGGGCGAGACCCCACATCAGGCCCTGCAGCGAGAACTGGTCGAAGAAACTGGCATTGAATTCAGAGCGGTTAATTTAATCCAGGAGAATTCCGAGTGGATAAGCTATCTCTTCCGAAAGCCTCTAATTAAAAACGGACAGCTATACATCGGCCAAAGACAGAAATGGTTTTTGCTGGAATACAATGGCTCCATACCCAATGCCGAGACCACAATTGACCGCGAGTTTTCACAATTCAACTGGGTTGAAATTGACTGGTTGATCGAGCATACCACTCAGTTTAAAAAGGAGGTATACCGATCAGTATTTGAAACTTTTCACACCAGTTTCCCTTAGCTACGCCGCCAGCTTTCCGTATGCGCAGAAAGATATTCTGATTCACGCACAATCGAGCATTGATGCGAGCGAGGCGTGCCTGCTGCTGAATTCACTGGCGAGAGAAGCAACGTCTAGGTATTGCTGATAAATCCAGCCAAGCATGACCCGGGCAATTGTGTAAGACGGATCCAGTTTCAGTACCTTTTCAAGCAACTGCCTGGCCTGTCAACACATCAATCAGTTGGACAGTTACACGAATATGATTACCAGCTTTTCGCACACTGCTTTCCAGCAAATATCGCACTCCCTGCTCTTCGCCAACCTACTGCACATCAGCAGTGCTATCTTTGTAGATGGCAGTAGAACTTTTACCTACCACAACGTCAGCAATAAGCTGACAACCACGACCATGGATGGTTTTGATAACCGCCTGCCAGTGGCTCGATCGATACCGGCTGGCCCAGCAATGTAAGTAGAAATCTATCGGTATCCAGTTGAATTTGATTGAACTGCTAGATCACAGGCGAAATTCCATGGCGGACTGTTGATGTGCATTATTACAGATTATTCGAAGGTTGTTAGCGGCTTAAGTATAGAAGATATGCTTAGATTAGGTATGTATAGCTGGATGGACTAGATTATTTGATGGAAATGTTTATGAAATAAGCGAGGCCGCGGTTTATTAGTATGTTAAATTTCACTAATTCTGTGATTCTGAGTGTAATTCTTTAATTCTACCTAGGGATTCGGTTTAGTTTTCTCGTTTTAATAAAAGCGGCTATAATATTTATATTCGTGATTTGGTTTTTTTCTTTAATAGCTATGCAAAAATCCGCCTTCAAGTTTCTAGTAGTGACCGGTATCGCCTGTTTTGTTTCTGCACAGGCTGCCTCGATCGCCACTATTGTTAAGCAGGAATCACATGTGTGGGTGCAGCACGATAATACCAGAACCGAACTCAGTCCTGGCACTAGCTTAACAGCTGGAAATCATATTATTACCAGCAAAACGGGGAAAATCGAACTGGAAATCGGGTCAGATACAGTATTAAGCATGAACGTTGACTCAGAAGTCGTGCTACCGGGCGAAACAGGAGTCCAGTCAAGTGCTAATGACAATAAACCCGGCCTGCAGATATTATATGGTAATGCCTGCCTAAAAAATAAAATACCAGCCTACTCCACTGGAGATTTTGTAATAAATATTGGCAGCTCGATATTTGCTGTCTTAAGCCCGATGGGACATATCTGTGTAAAACGCGAGTACAGCTACTGGTCCATAAAGTTACTCGCAGGGAATACTAGAGTAACCTACTTGAGCGGTTCAAATATGATCGGGTTAAGCCAGGCCGGAACTGAATTACAAATTGATGACTTTGGGTCTCACGAGTTATTGTTTGTCGCCATCGATAAGTTATTAAAGCCCGAAGGAAAACCTGCTCCTAAAGCTGAATCGTTGATATCGTTAAAAAAGTCTAAACCAGTCGAGAAAGCAATAAGCGAGCCCAAGAAGGAAGCAGTAACCGAACTCGAAAAAGAAGTAATAACCAAGCCCAAGCAGGAAACAATAACAGAGCCTAAAAAAGAAGTAATAACCGAGCCCGAAAAAGAAGTTTCAATAGAAATTGCTACCGATACTCCAGTGCCCGAAACAACTTCAGTGCAAGTAGAATCTGTAGAAAATACAACCAATACTACAGTGGCGAAAACACCCGACGAAGCCATAGTTGTTCCGGAAACAGTATCGCCTGAATCAGCCCCTACCGAGGCCACATCGGTGGAAGCGCAGGAAGTCCAGCTAAATGACTACGAAACAGTTGATATAAAACTAGAACTGGAGCGTGCAGAAAAAAAATATTATGCCGGATATCCATATCAGGCGGTAGCAATGATTAGACCGATAGCATCATCGGGTGACGCAGGGGCTCAGTTCCTGCTGGGTAATATTCTTTACAGTTTGTCGAATAGCGACGAATTTGTGATTACAGAAGACCCTGTCGACTGGTACAAAATGGCCGCAGCGCAAGATCATCCTCAAGCACATTATGCTCTGGGTGTAATTTATCAAAATAAATGGGTGAATTTCGACGACAAGTCTGATTTCGAACTGGCAATTTCTTATTACGAAAAAGCTGAAAAGCTCGATTATCCATCAGCAAAGTCGTCCCTGAGCAAACTCAAGTCAATGGCTAAATTGTCAAAAAAGACAAAATCCCTCACTTATACTAATTCAACTTTTTAAACGTCGCTTGCCGCCAGGCCTGCAAAATCTCATCAAATTGTACGGGCTGTTCAGTACAACAAATTACGCCCTTGTTTCCCAGACCAAGCCATTCATAGGCTCTCTTGGTCCAGATATGGGCGACCGGTTGAAGTATTGATTTATCGTCGAGCGAACCGGCTTTCAAACTAATAATTTCTCGATCACTGGCATGGTAAATACGTGTACCACAATTCGGGCAGAAAGCGCATTGCTTGTCACTGCCATTGTCGGCGCGGGCCGACCAGAATTTCAACTCACCCTGTTGCAGCTCAAAATCAACAAAGTTCACCCACATGGATAATCCGAAAGCACTGGCAGACTGGGCCTGGCAATCGAGGCAATGACAGGCGTATAAAGTAAGCGGCTCACCTACGATACGATAGCGTATATAGCCGCACTGACATCCTCCTCTGAGTTTATGCCTGGTCTCTGACTTGCTCACAAATCTGTCTCAATCTAACAATCTGTTTTATCATAAGGGACTATGCCATCAATTGTACTTCGAAACGATGAAAAGACTACTCGATCACGAAATGCCGGGTTATGCCGAGTAAACTAGAGCCTTTACTCAAACAGATCCGTAGCTGCAGAATTTGTGAACAGCACCTGCCACTCAGCCCTCGTCCGGTACTGCAGCTCAGTGCAAAAGCTCGAATACTGATTGCCGGACAGGCACCTGGTCGCAAGGTGCACCAATCAGGTAAGCCCTTCGACGACGCCAGTGGCAAACGCTTACGCGAATGGATGGGTATAAGCGATAATACTTTTTATGATGCTGATCAGGTTGCGATACTACCAATGGGATTCTGTTTCCCTGGTACCGGGAAATCAGGTGATTTGCCACCACGACCCGAATGCTCTCTAACCTGGCGCCTGCAACTGTTGGAACAGATGCCAAAAATTAAAATAACACTGGTTCTTGGGCAATATGCACAGGCTTATCATTTTTCAGACTTTAAGGGGAGTCTCACCGAACTGGTTAAATCGTGGCAGAATTACTGGCCTGAACTGGTGCCATTACCCCACCCGAGCCCCCGCAACAACCGCTGGTTGAAACAAAATCCATGGTTTGAGAAGGAAATGATTCCGAAACTACAACAACAAATAAAAAACTTGTTAAATAATTAGTGGCTCAAGCACCCTAGTAGTTCTCGATCTTAACTTTTCCCGGGCTTTTTCGTTCGCCGACGAAGCTCACCAACTTTCTTGCTCAAGGTTTCATCATCTCGGTCTATGATATTTAATCGGCGGGTTCGTGAATTCTCTCGTAGCTGATGAATAGTCGCTTTAGTCAACCCCGTTGGTAAGTAGCCATAGGCTTCCTCACCCGTCTGAGTCTTTCGAATATCAGGGCCACGCCATGTAAAACGGTTGACTTCACTTGTAATAATCCAGGATTGATCTTTATCCAGTTTTAATCGTTGCTTTGTTGCAAGTGGAATTTCTTTAGCCTGTTTCTGATCTTTGGGAGGCGTATGGGTGATGGGGCAAATGAAAACTTCAATTTCATCGTATTCATTTCGTCGGTTATGCACAATCAAACAAGGCCTAGCTTTGCGCCCGTCTTCGTGTCCTTGCAATTGCTCATCTCGCCAAAGATACATATGTCGAATGACCAGACCTACTTCGGGTGAATCACCTACCACTACTGTCCAAATTCATCATCGAATGCACGGGCTTCTTTCGAAACTGGCACGGTACCTAATTCTTCAATAACTTCATTCGGTAATTCGTCTGCAAAAAATGCCTGCTGATCAAGTTGACGAAGCCGCTTATACTCATCTGCCGAAATTAATGCCAGATCATCACGGCCATGATTGGTGATAATCACAGCAGCTTTATGGGCCGCAGTACGATAACGACCAAACTCCTTTTGAAACTCGCCTGACGTTACTTTGTTCATAGCGTATTCTCTGAATTATTACCTGCATAATAGATGTTATCCGTAAAATACGGATTTTACAAGTAATAGGTGACATAATCTTCGCTGTGTCTGTCTGGATCTACTGACCGACAACTGCACTACCGATACCCCTGGGATCCGATGCTGCTTGCGTCTTCCCAGTGTTTTTATCGATCACAATAGTCTGCATATTTCCGTACCGATATGAAGACTGCTTCAATTCATGCCCCAGGCTTTTAAGCGTTCCTTGGGAGCTCTCCTCAAAAGTATTATCTTCGTGATAAATTTTATCCGGAAAATACTGGTGATGAAATCGAGGCAGAGAAACAATTTGCTTAGCACTACTACCTCGCAGGAATTCGAGCATGCCAAGTAACTGCATAGTAATTATCCGACTACCTCCAGGCGTCCCTGATATGAGCGTTCTATCCGACTGAAAAACAAACGCCGGTGTCATACTCGACAACATGCGTTTACCCGGCTGTATCGCATTGGCATCACTTCCAAGTAGACCGTATGCATTAGGCACACCGGGGCTGGCAGAAAAATCATCCATTTCATCATTTAGCAATACACCGGTGCCTTCGGCAATCAATCCAGAACCGAACGGATAATTCACCGACAGGGTTGCAGACACCATATTGCCTTCGGTATCTACGATCGAGAAATGCGTAGTATCGGTGCCAGCCGCATCTTCACCGATGTTACCTAGAGAAGAACTCGGCGTAGCTCTATCACTGCTATAATTGTTGAGTAACTCTTTTGCGTAGGCTTTGCTAGTCAATCGATTTGCAGGAATGTCAACATAGTCCATATCGCCAAGATACTGTGCACGATCAAGATATGCACGACGCATGGCTTCTACTAGCCGATGAATTTTCTGAATATCATCGGCGTTTCGATATTCCATTTCTTCAAGCATATTAAAAATACTGGCCAGCACTATGCCGCCCGAGGAAGGCAGGGTTGCCGTTACAAAATCAGCGCCATCATATTGAAACCGGACTGGTTCGCGTTCAATTAACTGATACTGATTGAGATCCTGTAGCGACCACACACCACCATGCTTTTTTACGCTATTAACCAGCTTCTCAGCAACTTCTCCATGGTAAAAACCAGTGCGACCCCTGTCGGCAATCTGCCTTATAGTATAGGCAAGATCTTTTTGCCTGATAATACTTCCCTGTTCAGGAACCTCACCATCGCGTAGAAATATACTACGACTCGACGCATAACGTTGCAGGACTTCCAGACGAAATTTAGTGAGTCGATGATAAACCCGATCGACTTCAAAACCATTCTCTGCATACTGAATGGCACTCGAAAGTGTCTGGCTCAGAGATAATTTTCCATAATTTTTCTGCAAGTGATCCAGAGCCGCCGGGATACCGGGAATTCCCGCTGAAGTAGCACCATTCATCGACAGGTCATGATTGACTGTACCGTCTTCATTCAGGTACATATCCCGATGTCCCTTTAACGGTGCTCTTTCACGCGCATCAAGCATAATCTGCCGATTATTCTTTTGATCATGCAGCAGGTAAAATCCACCACCACCGATGCCCGAGGAATAAGGCTCTACCACAGCAAGCGTACTGGTCACCGCGATTGCAGCGTCGAAGGCATTACCACCCAGTTGCAAAATTTCTATACCGGCCCGGGTCGCCAGAGGATGCGCCGAAGCTACTGCATAGTTACTAGCACTTGCGGTCTGGCATAGCCAGATCAGACAAAAAAAAGCCCCAGCAAACTGGGGCTTTAATCGAATTGAATTCATCCTGTTCCCCTAGCTATTGCCAACCAGGCGTTGATACTTTAAGAGTAGTTCGTCCTGTGTTTCCGGCCGGTCCGGATCAAGCGGAATACAGTCGACAGGGCATACCTCTACACATTGCGATGTCTCGAAATGACCGACACATTCGGTACATAGATCCGGGTTAATTTCATAAACTTCCTCACCCGGATAAATGGCATCATTCGGGCATTCCGGTTCGCATACGTCACAATTAATACATTCATCTGTGATCATTAAAGCCATTACAAATTAACTCCTGATTGTCCAGTAAACGAATGTGTCATCGACTATTGCGGATTTTATCGGTTAACCGCTGCAGAACTTCAGGATGTAGAAACTCTGAGACATCTCCATCTAGCTTTGCAATTTCGCGTACCAGGCTTGAGGATACAAATGCAAATCGTTGCGCGGCAGTTAAAAATACGGTTTCAATTTCACGGGCCAGTGACCGGTTCATACCTGCAAGCTGGACTTCGTACTCGAAGTCAGAAATGGCACGAAGTCCCCGTATAATGACCTCTGCATTGCAGTCTCGGGCAAAATCGATTAACAGTCCTGAAAAGCGGCGTACCGATATGCGATCATTATTGGCAAACACGGATTCTAGCATATTCTGGCGTTCGTCAATATCGAAAAAAGGTTCTTTCGCCAGGCTATCGGCCACACCAATGACAATATGGTCAAACATCTTCAGGCCGCGATTACAAATATCGATATGACCACGCGTCACCGGGTCGAAAGTTCCTGGATATATCGCTGTGCGAGTCATATGAATTCCGTGAAGCCTGCTAAAAGTGGATCGGATCTGTTCGAAAACAGCGCGATTTTAACGGCTTAGCCGCCATTCTGCTATAGCATAATGAACCTGACCGGCCTTTTTATGTTTGCGCCAGTACAAATTGGGATGGGTTAATTCAAATGTATCACCATCCGGCCATTCGAGATAAATCTGAGTACCATCAACCAGCTTACCATTGTCAATCAGGCTACTGAGCACTTTTTCTCGCATTCCCACGATTGCATAAGGCGGATCGATAAAAACTAGAGTATATGGTTCGCCTAGATCTGGTATCAAAGCCAATGCGTCACCGATCAACAGTTCGACATTGTCCGTGCCTAACCTCTCGATCTGTTGCTGCAGGTTTTGCCATGCCTTCCTGTCCTGCTCGATCAAAGTAACTGAATCCGCGCCACGTGAGATCGCTTCAAAACCTAATGCACCACTGCCGCTGAAACAGTCAAGCACTTTCGCAGCGCGACACTCATCAGCCAACCAGTTAAACAAAGTTTCTCGGATACGGTTAGGCGTAGGGCGTAGCCCGCTAACCGATGGTACCGGTATTTTACTACCTCGAAACTTTCCGCCAATAATCCGAACCTGTGATGTCACAGCTTTTTTCATCTCTGGGTCAGGAATCCGGTCCGACGAGGACACGAATCATTTGTTCCGGTCTAATTCTCTTTTGAAAAACCTGGCGTATATCCTCTACTGTAACTTCCTGGATTCTCTGCACGTATTGATCCAGATAGTCGAGCGGTAGATTATAATTACCCATTACCGAAAGCTGATTGAGTAATTTTCGATTTGAATCGAAACGCAAGGCGAAGCCACCGGAAATATTTTTTTTCGCCATATCTAGCTCTGCTCTGGTCGGGCCCTTTTCGATAAATACCTGCAGAAGCTTATCGAGTGATTCGAGCGCTGCCTCAACCTGATGATTGCTTGTCTGTAAACCCAATTCAAACGGACCAGCTATTTCCAGCGGTGTCAACGAACTATAAACACTATAACTCAGGCCTTGCTCTCCCCTGATTTTTTGCATTAATCGTGAGTTACTGCCATTGCCACCAAGAATATGATTGCCCAGTATCAAAGCATAATAATCCGTATCATGTCTATGTATAACAGGCATCCCAATCCGTAGCTGCGTCTGAGGAGTATCAAAAGCAATCTTTATTGTTTTCCCCTCTGTCAATTCTGGGACTGGCAAAGTCTCGGCGGCCTTACCCTCGGCCAAATGCCTGACCAACTGTTCTGCATAATATTTCGCCTGGCCCAGATTTAAATCACCGACTATGGCTAAACTCGCATTCGCAGCAACATAATAAGTCGAATGAAATTGAATCAAATCCTCCCTTTTTATCAACCTTAAGCTGGACTCATTGACAATAGATGAATTCCGATAGGGATGCCCCGCATACAGATTCTTCATGAATGCTCTTGACAGTAGTGAGCCAATACGGTTTTCCCGTTCCGCCAGGCTGACCATCATTGCCGACCGATCTCTATCAAGAGCAACCTGTGGGAAAGCTGGTAGAGCGATAACATGCGAAAATAGTTCAATTACCGAGTCCAGTTTGGATGATTCCGACAGACTGCGTAGGCTCAGCCGGGCAATGTCGAGTCCCGAATAGTTATGCAATTGAGCGCCTACCTGTTCAAACTGGAGAGCAATTTGCTGTGCCGACAGTTTCCCGCTACCTTCTATTAGCAGGCCGTTCAAAAGCTGTGAAATACCGGGTTGTTGTCCATCTCGAGAACTGCCCGCTCGAAAGCCGATACGTATGTCGACAATGGGTAAATCGTGCGTTTCCAGAAAAAGTACCGGTACGCCATTAGTGGTTTGCCATTGCTGAATCTGTTGCGCCGAAGAATTGAGTGGATGACAGGCCAGCAGGAATACCAGGCATAAAATGCGTAGCTTAATCATGGTCGTTTATGCTCCGGCCAGAATTGCCCGAGGGTCAGTTCTGTCTCGATAAAATAGCGTCTAGCGACACGCTGAATATCTTTAGCATCAATACTGTCAATCTTAGTCACGTAGTTGTTGAGCAACTGACGGTCGAGATCGGCTGATTCAAGCATACCGATCTGCATTGCCATATAAAATGCTGAATCACGTTTATAAACCTGACTGCTTATCACCTGAGCCTTGACACGTTCGAGTTCCTGGTCACTGACCGGTTCATCTTTAAGCCTGTCGATCTGTTCCATGATGGCAATTTTCAGTGCCTCAAGGCTAATACCCGAGTTTGGAATCGCTGTAATAGTAAACAGTCCCTGCAACCTTTCAAACGCATCATAACCTGCCGAAATGGTAACAGCGATTTGCTGCTCTCGCTGCAAAAAACGCGAGAATCGCGCGCTAGCTCCACCATCTAGAATCCCATCGAGCACCTCCAGTGCGTAGGCATCAGTCGGGTCATCTAGTTGTGTGATAGACGGTGCGCGAAATGCCATCAACAAATACGGGGTGCTGGTCTGGCCATAGCTCTGAATTACCTTTAAGCCATTCTGAGGTGGCTCCGGGCGAATTTTCTCGGGCTGAAGTGGTCGTGAAGCAATCCTCGAAAAATATTTGGTAACTATTTGATCAACTTCATCAAACTGAACATCACCAACTATCACCAAGGTGGCATTATTGGGTAGATACCATCGTTGGTACCATTCTTTTGCCTCATGCAATTCGAGCTGTTGAATATCTTCCGGCCACCCAATCACCGGGTGACGTAACGGACTTCGCGTATAAACAGTGGCAATAAAACGCTCATAGAACCGACTCAGCGGATTATTGTCGACACGCAGGCTACGTTCCTCCCGGATAACATCCATCTCACGTTTGAATTCATCCGCCTCGAATATTAAACCGTTCATTCGATCTGCCTCAAACCGCAGACAAAGTTCAAGCCGATTACTTGCAATACGTTGAAAATAGACGGTGTAATGCTTTCCTGTAAAAGCGTTATCGCTACCACCATTTTCAGCAACCAGTCGTGAAAACTCACCTGCGGCTGCATTCTCAGTACGTTTAAACATAAGGTGCTCCAGCGCATGCGAGACACCGGTTATGCCCTCATGTTCATAACTGGAACCAACGTGATACCAGAGTTGTGAGACTACTACAGGTGATCTGTGATCCTGCAGCACAATTAGTTTAAGGCCGTTGTCATAAACCTTTTCGAATGTCCCGGCAAACAACGGAAGAAGTACACTCAGACACAGGAATACACCAGTAATAATTCTAAATTTCATTTTTACCCTGTGAATGCTAAATAATGTTGCATATATAAGTTGATTCGGGAATGAGTGTGCACAGACCGGAATGCTTTCTGGTAGCATATTGTGCCTGAATTACTGACCACAGGAAAAATAATGTTCGGTTTTAAATCGAGCCGTAATGCGGAGCAATCCAGTGAGGAGAATTCTACTGGATTATTTGCTTCATTGCGTCAACGATTGAGTAAAACTCGCAGGAGCCTATCTTCAGGTCTGGGCAATTTACTGCTCGGTAAAAAGACAATTGATGCAAATTTACTCGAACAGCTTGAAGATCAGCTACTCATGGCTGACGTCGGAATCCAGGCGACTCAGGCTATTACCACGCAATTAGCCGAACACCTGGAACGAAACCAGTTAAAGGATGGAGATTCGCTTTTCAATGCACTCCGTCAAACCATGGAGGATATCCTGCAACCCTGCGAACTACCGCTTCAACCGGTTAGTGAAAATTCACCATTTGTCATTTTAATGGTTGGCGTTAATGGTGCGGGTAAAACAACTACTGTAGGAAAACTCGCTCAACAATTTAAAATCCAGGGAAAGCGAGTCATGCTCGCAGCGGGTGATACATTTCGTGCCGCAGCCGTCGAACAATTACACAGCTGGGGTGAAAGACTCAATATTCCGGTCATCAAACAGACGCAGGGTTCTGATTCTGCATCTGTTATTTTCGATGCCCTGCAATCAGCAAAAGCCCGTAATGTTGACATCCTCATCGCCGATACAGCCGGTAGACTGCATACGCAGAACAATTTAATGGATGAGCTTGAAAAAATTAAACGCGTGATGGGCAAGCTGGATGATGAAGCGCCACATGAGATTCTGCTGGTGCTTGATGCCAACACCGGTCAAAATGCCCTCTCACAGGCCAAAAATTTTAAAGATACGATAGGGGTTACCGGCGTTATAATCACCAAACTCGACGGCACAGCTAAGGGCGGTATGATTTTCAGTGTCGCCGAACAATTGAAATTACCGATTCGTTTTATCGGAGTTGGCGAATCGGTCGAAGATTTAAGGCCTTTCAACAGCCATGAATTTGTCAATGCCCTGTTATCAGAGACAGATGAATAAGCCATTCGATGATTGAATTTTACAACGTCACCAAACGCTATGAAGGCGGGCAGGATGCACTTAGTAATATTTCAATGAACCTCGATGCGGGAGAAATGGCCTTTCTCACCGGGCATTCGGGCGCTGGCAAGAGCACGATGTTAAAAATTATTTCACTAATCGAAAAACCAACCCGTGGTCAGGCCGTACTCAACCGTATTAATTTAAACACTATCCCAAAACATCGAATTCCATACGTTCGCCGCAACATTGGGATTATTTTTCAGGATCACCAGTTGCTATTTGATCGATCGGTTTTCGACAATGTCGCTCTACCCCTTACAATTCAGGGTTATCGACCACAGGAAGTAGCTAGACGAACCCGCGCAGCTCTTGATAAAGTCGGCTTGTTTCATAAGGAAAAGTCAATGCCGATTACACTGTCTGGTGGTGAACAGCAACGTGTTGGCATTGCCAGGGCGGTGGTTCACAAGCCGATGTTGCTACTCGCTGACGAACCGACCGGCAATCTCGATCCGGTATTGTCGAGAGAGATTATGCAGATTTTTATCGACTTCCACCTCGTAGGTGTTTCCGTACTGGTAGCAAGCCATGATTTAAAATTGATCGAAGAGTTGCAGAAACCGGTACTCACCTTAAACCGTGGCAAGCTCATCGAAAATGGCCTGAATCCCATAATCGAGTCAACCGACATTTATGAGCAATACAGGTAGCCACCGATGCGAACCAGTAATATTCGCCGTGATAAACCCGCTACCACAAACCGCATCAATGCCTATCTGCTACATCATCTGCAATCTTTGATTTTCAGTTTGAGTAAAATTTATCAGTCGCCTGCCACAACAATTATGACAGTAGCGGTAATAGGCATCACACTGTCTCTTCCTGGTGGATTTTATATTTTCTTAAAAAATATCAATGCCATGTCTGGTGATTTTCACTCAACCACGCAGATAACACTCTATCTAACCCTTAAGATTGATGATAATAAAGCACGCAACTTACAACGTGAAATCGATAGTATGCAAATGGTGCATTCCACCGAATTCATATCTCGTCAGGATGCGCTGGAAGCTTTCAGACAATCCTCCGGATTCGGAAAGAGCATCGATACCTTATCAAGCAATCCGCTTCCCCACACGATTATTGTGGAACCTATAGCCGGTATTGATACTTTTGCCGCAAGAAACCTGCTCAAGTCTTTACAGGCTACTCCAGAAGTCGATATTGCCAAGCTTGATACCGAGTGGCTGGAAAGACTCTATACAATTCTCGAAATCGCCCAGCGTTCGGTTGCCATTATTACAATTCTATTTGCTTTTGCAGTGTTACTAATTATCGGCAACACAATTCGCCTCGATATTCAGAGCCGATATCAGGAAATAATTGTCACCAAGCTAATCGGTGCGACAAACGCGTTTATACGCCGCCCTTTTTTATACGGTGGATTATGGTACGGCCTGTTTGGAGGTATCTGCGCATGGATTATTGTTGAAATTGGTTACCTTGCTATCTCCGGACCAATTAATCAGCTCAGTCTGCTATACCAGGCAGAACTGATATTCGTAACATTTTCGATGCAGGACTTCGTCACTCTGCTATTATCTAGTACTCTGCTTGGTCTTTCCGGCTCCTGGATTGCGGTAGCCAGGCATCTGAATCAAATTGAGCCAACTTAGAACGTCAATTATGCTAAATAAACGTCGTATCTTACTAATAGATTCGTCCGATTCGGCCAGAACTATTTTGTTCAAGGAACTTTCCACAGAAATGCCGGATCTGGATATTATTGCCTGCGCCACAGGCAAAGAGGCGATGACCGCTGTTAATCGTTACGAATTCGAGATTATCACTACCGGCATCACCCTGGATGACATGGATGGTTATAAAGTCATTGAGCATATCAGGCATTCCGCAAAGAATAGAGACACCGCGATTTTTGTTGTCTCTGGTGATACTGACACTCGAATTTTGCATGCAGAATCAGATGATTCTAATGCTGTAACGGCCTATATAGACAAAGCCGAAGGCCATAAAGCACTGGTTACCTTTATTCTTAATTTCCTGGGTAAAGAAACGAGTTCGCCAATTAGAGTCGTCTACGTGGATAAAAGCGCAACCTCTACCGCGATTACCAGCTCTGTTTTGAATAAAAATAGCATTGAATTCAACCATTTTAAAGAGGCTGACGATGCCTTAGCTTTTCTAAAGGACGATATCGATACCCACCACAAATGTACCATCGATATCGTTATTACCGATCTTATGCTCTCGAGTCAGCGAAGTGGATTCGATCTGATTCATCATATCCGCAATCAATTAAAGCTGGATTATCTGGCATTACCTGTATTATTAATGACAATCGAGCCCGGCGAAGATGAAAAAACCGATTTTACCGGCATCTTCGGAGCGGGAAGTAATGATTTTATTACCAAACCACTCGATGAGGAAGACTTACTACAGCGTATTCACACACTGGTCAATATTAAGCGTCAGAACGAAGCATTGAATTAATCTTCGCAGAGATTTCCAGTAACTCAGCTCTGTTCAAAATAGTTTTTTAGAAACTGTTCAAAAGATATGTTATCGGTCTTTTCAATTTCCTGCTGTCTTTGTAGTGACAGGCTGGCTGCAGCTTCGAATTCAGCCTGTTTTTCTTCATCAAGCGGCCGGCCAGCATACCATTGCTGATGCTGCCTGGATAAGCGTAGAGAATATTCGAAAAATTCTTCTTTATTGTCGATCATCTCACCGAGAACTCGAGCTGAGGGGGTCAAATCAGCATCTTCAATTTTGGCTCTTTGACGTTGCAGGGCAGAACAATAGGCATGTTCTGACTCTCCTTCATCGAGCAGTTCACAACACAATGACATTTGTTCGAGAATTTCTCTGGCCCAGTCTCGCAGGTAAATTTCTTTACCTGTCCGGGTGAGCTTCAAATTCGGGTCGCGACCGCGATCAGCGGTAGCATTGATGTTATACCTTATCTCATCAAGTTCCTTGTCTCGGTATGGTTCACTGGGCAATAACAAACTAAAAAGTAAAAACGATTCCAGAAACAACATGTGTTCCCGACTAATGCCTAAGGGCTCGAAAATATTCACATCCAGAGAACGCAATTCAATATAAGCTATGCCACGTCTCGACAGAGCAAGTGTTGGTTTTTCCTCCCCCTGTAAAATCTGCTTGGGTCGCACACTGGAATAATATTCGTTTTCGATCTGTAATATATTGCTATTTAGCTGCTGCCACTCGCCATCAAAGCAAACGCCGATTTCTTCATATCTGGGATATGGCGTTGAAATCGCATAGCTCAAACTCTCAATATAATTTTGAAGGCTATCGTAGTTAACATTAATTCCCGCCTCACCTTCCTTATTATTTTGATAACCGATATCCCCTACTCGAAGAGACGTCGCGTAAGGACGGTAATAGGTATTGTCAAACAATTTATCCAGTGAATTCGGCAATGCCTGTAAAAAAGAACCACAGATCGCAGGTGAGGCACCGAACAGATATGGCACTAGCCAACCGTATCGCTGCAGATTTCGAACTACACCCATATAGGATTCAGAGATAAAATTCTGACCATCTCGACTATCTCCGGTCAGCTCACGAAATACTTCCCAGAAACTGGTTGGAAATGAATAATTATAATGGACCCCTGCAATGGTTTGCATCATGCGTCCATAGCGATGGCCGAGACCTCTGCGGTAGGCTGTTTTCATTTTAGCTGCATTCGAAGAACCGTAGTCAGCTATCTGAATGCTTTCATCACCATCAACAACGCAGGGCATACTGGTCGACCAGAGGATTTCATTATCTAACTGACTATAGACATACCGGTGTGTATCATCCAGAAATCTCAGTGTCTCATCAAAGCATGAAAATGGTGGTGTCACAAATTCAAGCAGAGCTTCTGAATAGTCTGTAGTAATATTCGGATGAGTTAACGCGGATCCCAGTCTATATGGATGAGGTGTATTAGCGATTCCACCATCACAGGCTACTCTCAGACTTTCCTTTTCCAGGCCTATTTTTCGGTCTTGCAACAGTGTGCGTACATTGCCACCATTTAACTGCAACACACGTTTTTCTATAACAGTTTTCAAAGTTTATTTTTCCGAGCTTCAAATTATCCCATGTCAGCAATCGCGCAGAGGCCAACTTCATACTTTCAGCGCTGCATTATAACGATACCCTGTCAAATCCGCACTGCTAGAATTATCCCCTACTCCGACAGTGGTTTACCATGCCCTTTAATCATTCAATCTACAAATACTCCAGAAATCCCTTGATAGAGGCCATTATCTGACTTATCTGAAACTATAAATTCCCCATTTTACAGTGACTTAATACCTATATTAAAATTTGCTAATAAACTTGAACTGTTTTGCTATTTCGTGTTCTAATTATTAGCACTCGAACAGATTGAGTGCTAAAATTAGTTTAAATAGAGGTCTACAAATGAGCACAGAACTGGTCACTACTAGCAATACACTACCCGCACTGTCTGGGGCATCTAGTCTTGATGCCTATATCCAGGCTGTCAGGCGCATTCCAATTTTAACTCTGGAAGAAGAAGTTCAGCTAGCGACTGACTTACAGGAGACAGGCAATATTGAATCAGCTCAGAAACTGGTCCTGCCGCATCTACGCTTCGTCATTAAAGTTGCTAATAATTATGCTGGCTACGGTTTGTCGATAGCCGATCTGATCCAGGAAGGTAATATTGGATTAATGAAAGCTGTTAAACGATTTCGACCAGAAGTAGGCGTTCGCCTGGTTTCCTTTGCGGTACACTGGATCAAGGCTGAAATCCACGAATATATTTTGAAAAACTGGCGTATCGTCAAAATTGCTACCACCAAAGCACAGCGCAAACTTTTTTTTAAATTGCGCAGCCAGAAAACCCGCCTGGGATGGTTTAAACCGGAAGAAATCACACATGTCGCTGAAACCCTTGGGGTAACCCGGGAAAACGTCATGGAGATGGAAAACCGTCTCAACAATCATGATATCGGCTTTAATATGAGTAGTGACGATGACGATGATAGCGCTTATCTGGCACCGGAAAACATGCTGGCTTCAAGCACGCTTTCACCTGAATTATTACTAGAGCACGATGATTCCAGTCAGCAGAATAGAGCACAGCTAACAGAGGCGCTGGGGAATCTGGATGCACGCAGTAAGTCAATTGTTTCTCGTCGCTGGTTGAGTGAGCCGAAAGCAACTTTGCAGGAGCTGGCAGATGAATATGGCGTTTCTGCGGAACGTATTCGACAGATTGAAAAGAATGCTTTTAATTCAATGAAGACGGCATTTGTAGCCTGATATATTCCCTGCTACTTTACCATAAATAAAGTTCGGTAATAACCGAGCTTTTTTTGTTTTCTAATCCGATATTTTTTAATCTTTAGGTTTGTCATGGTTACCCAACACATCAGCCATGTAGACCACTCTTTATTCTGCCGAAGCAGCAATCGCTACCGCATCTGATTTCCTGTCAGCAATCCACTGCCTGTATTCAGCCTCACTTACAGCCTTGACTACTATGGGCATAAAGCCGTGGTCTTTACCGCAAAGTTCGGCACACTGGCCTCGGTAAATACCTGGTTTTTCGACGACCAGCCAGGAATCATTTATAAAACCTGGAGTAGCATCTTGCTTAACAGCCAGTTCAGGAACCCACCGGGCATGAATAACATCGTCTGAGGTAAACAGGAATCGAATCTTCTTGTTGATCGGTAAAACAATAGGTTCATCTACTTCTAACAGGTCATTTTCATTACCGCCAGGATTCTTAACCACATCCCGGCTGCTTTGCGCCAGTGAGCTAATGAATTCAACGCCTTCGTCCAGATAATTATATTTCCATTTCAACTGGATTGCGGTGACCTGTACTTCTATATCTGCACTGAATTCCGTATCTTCGAGGTCGAGCAAAGTACCGGTCGCTGGAATTGCGATAGCGATAAGAATTATCATAGGAATAACTGTCCAGACAATTTCAATCGTAGTGCTTTCATGGAAATTGGCTGCTTCAGCACCACGCGATTTTCTATGATGAAGAACCGACCAGGCCATTGCCGCAAAAACAACAACACCAATAGCGACACAAATCCAGAAGATGATCATGTGTAGACCGTAAATATCTCGACCAATCGAGGTCACCCCCTGGGTCATATGTAGCGCGTATTCAGCCTGAACAGGCGATGCAAAGAGCACCGACAAAACGCAAGTTATAGGCACTGGCAAGCGCCCGGACATTTTGCTAAATGTCATTATTATCCCCAAATTATTTTATAAATAACCGTCCCGGCCTCTCTACAGAACCGAGACTATAACTACTAGTATCAAAAATTATAATAATACCACAAGAAATAATCACTCTTGCGGTGTAAAAAATCACGCATGGATTACACAGTGTTTCAATCGAAACGCTAATTCATCCCTCTCCAAATCATTGAGAAATTTGCCAAACTCAACCTGGCTACCATGCAATTCCAGTGTAATCTTACGATAACTCCGACTCCGATCACATGTTTCGTCGACCGGCCTTACCCAGCTCCGCTCAAAAACCCACTTGTGAGTAAGACTTTCTAGCTGAAGCCGATTTTAGAGAAAATATTCGCGTATTATCAATCTGGCGTAGTGATCGGCTAACAGGAAGGCAAACAGCAGGCTCAGATAAAAAATCGAATATCCAAAGGTTTTCATTGCAATCACGTTTGGTTCGCGATCACGGTATAATTTCACCGCATAATAAATAAATCCAATTCCAAGCGAGATTGCTCCAGAAAGATATATCAACCCGCTCATTTGGATAATAAACGGTATCAGCGTCACAATAAATAACAGAATGGTATAAAGCAGTATCTGGATTTTTGTGAAATCGACACCGTGGGTAACTGGTAACATCGGTATATCAGCCTTTGCATACTCTTCGCGGCGTCGAATCGCCAATGCCCAGAAATGGGGTGGCGTCCAGATAAAAATAATCAGAAAAAGCAGTAGCGCTTCAGTATCTACGCTTCCGGTTACAGCAGTCCAGCCCAACAAAGGCGGCGCAGCCCCGGCAGCCCCACCAAGTACTATATTTTGAGGTGTGGCTCGTTTGAGATACATTGTGTAGATGAGCGCATAGCCCACCAGCGAAAAAAATGTCAGAACTGCGGTTATAAGATTAACGAAGAGTACAAGAATAGAAATACCGAGCACACCCAGCGATATCGCAAAAATCAAAGCATTTTTCTGATCAAGACTACCGCTCACCAAAGGGCGGTTTCTGGTTCTTTCCATAATACGGTCGATGTGTTCATCAACCACATGATTGATAGCTGCTCCGGATGCAGCAGCCAGCCCAATTCCCAACACGCCACTCACAAATATATGTAGAGGAACCGCACCCTCAGCAGCCAGTAGCATCCCCACGATAGCGGTAAAGACGATCAGATACACCACTTTCGGCTTGGTAAGGTTGTAATACTGCGACCATGCAGGAATCGTCAAAGTCGACATAATTCTGGTCCTTGCTAGTAAACAGTGTCTGAAGGTCGTCTTTATACAGACTTTACTGGCCAAATTCAAACCGGCATTTATCCGACTTTAGATAGTTTCACCAATTTTCGAAGGTCTTCCAGAACCCTGTGTTTATCCAGGTAAGCAGGGTAGTGCATCATATAATTCTGGTCCAGATCGATAAGATACAATTTAGGTGTGGAACCGACCTCAATAACAATTTCATCCACGCTAAGTTGCGTTTTTCATTTTACTGGGAATGGCATTCTTTTTCGGTTGGATTTAGCCACATGGAATTCCCCTCAAACCTGATTCGGTACCCAGGCATGACCGTATACCACCTCATAGCTGGCAATAAATTTGCCGTCTCTAAGTCCATGCTTGCGATAGTTCTGCTCAAGCGTGCTTAATTTTGAAGGCGTCATCAAACCTCGACTTCGATTTCTATCTGCATTACTCGCTCCGATATCTTTTAAATCATCAAGCACCTGTCTAAACTCACTATATTCAAGCTCAATCATCTCAGCATCAACAACCGGTTGTGAAAATCCTGCGGCAACAAGCGCATCCCCAATATCATGCATATCAACAAATTGATGTACATGTGGTTTCGCGTCCAGTTCCAACCAGCTCTCACGCAACTCTTTCAGAGTCAAAGGGCCAAATGTTGCGAACATTAGTAAGGCGCCCGGCTGCGCAATTCTCTGCATATCCCTAAAAGTTTCTGGAAGATCATTAGACCATTGCAGCGCAAGACTGGAAAACAGCAAATCGAAACTGCTATCTTTAAACGGCAGCCGCTCCATATCCGCATTAATAACCAGTTTACGATCGAAGAAACCATATTGTTGCCGACTTTCCACCAGCATCGAAAAAGCCAGATCCATACTAACTATGGCACTTTTTGAATATTGCTTTTTTAATCGTCCAAATGCTTTACCGGTGCCACATCCCATATCCAGGATCAATGTAGGTAAATGGCGTATATAGGCAAGCCGTTGAATAAGCCGTATCAATATTTCTTCCTGCAATATCGCAGCACGATTGTAGCTTTTAGCAGCACGATTAAATGATTTCTTCACAGAAACCTTATCCAGACGCGGCGGGTTGAGCAAATCCAACAACGATACCTTTAACTTAGAAAAAGAACAAAAATATGGAACTCGCAAATACACTACAGCATCGATAAAAACGGTATCCTGTGCGACAAAAAAGGTGCATGCGCTGCGGTGGCGAGCGATTCTACCTCAATCTTCGGATTAAGCTGAATGATTTCTTCGGCTACCTGCCTGGGCACCAGTGCATCGCGATTCCCAAAAATCATTTTAACGGGTATATCGATATTACTCAGTAGTGCCCGCATATCCTGTTGCTTCAGTAACCTGAGACCGAAATCAAGCGCACCCGGAGCCGGCTCACCGTATGTTTTCAAGCATTTCATGGTCTCTCTGATAGACTCCCTGGCATTGTCCATACCATGCATTTGCAAACTCAGAAAGCGACTCACAGTTGCCTCCCAACCATTTTTCAAATCCCGTGCAAATTCATCGAAGACTTCAGGCCTCACTGCACACGACCAGTCTCTACGCTGTACAAAACAGGGATTAAAGCAGGTTAGATAGAGTCGGTCGAATTGAGCCGGTTGCTGGCGAACCATTTCCATAGCGTACAAGCCCCCCATCGACCAGCCTAGTATCTCGCCACGTGGTAATTCATACGCAATGCGCTCCGCCTGCTCGATAAACGATAAAGAACCGTCCCATTGACTGGCGCCGTAACCAGGCAAATCAACGCTGACAACTTCTCGAGTTTTAACCAGTTCACTGCAAATTCCATCAAACACCGCAGCATTCATACCCCAGCCGTGCAACAGTATAATCGTGTCACCTTTGCCTAGCCTTCTGATCGACAATCGCTTTGTACTCATGGAAATCCTGCTGCCAATTGTTATGCTTTCTGATAGAGTGCCGCGAGTCAGAGAAAAACTCAACATCATCAGAAATCAATGCCAGTCAGTGCCCCGGAAATTTCAATACTATTATTTGCTTATCTGCTAGGCTCTCTTTCATCGGCGATTATCCTGAGCAAAATAATGGGATTCACCGACCCCAGATCAGAAGGCTCAAAGAACCCGGGGGCAACCAATGTCCTGCGTATCGCCGGGAAAAAGGCTGCTTTTTTTACATTGATCGGCGACTGTCTCAAGGGCCTGATTCCGGTACTCATCGCGCTGGCAATCAGTGAAGACCGCTTCATCATTTCACTCGCTGGCTTTTGTGCATTTTTAGGCCACTGTTTCCCTGTATTTTTTGGTTTCAAAGGTGGCAAAGGCGTCGCTACTGCAATCGCGGTGAATGTCGGATTCAACTGGATTATCGGCGCCACAATTATCGCAATCTGGTTGCTATTTGCGAAAGTTTTCAAAATTTCGTCACTGGCAGCCATAATTTCATTCGTATTACTACCATTCCTGATCTACTGGCAGGAAGCTACCATTGATATCACAGTGGTTTTTACAATTATGTCGCTTATATTACTGGCGCGTCATAGATCCAATTTTCAACGCCTAATGCGGGGACAGGAATCTTAAATAGCGGGAAGACTCTGCAACGACCATCTCGGTAATACATCGTAAATTTCATCATCTCGATGTCCGGCTATGAGTCGCAATGCCCCAGCGTACGCAATCATCGCACCATTGTCGGTACAGTACTCAATCGCAGGGAAGTAAACACGCGCATTTTTCTGTTCAGCCATATGTTGCAAAACTTTGCGCAGCTGTATATTTGCGCCAACGCCGCCAGCAACGACCAGGCGGGAATAACCGGTATGTTCAAGTGCACGTCCACATTTTATTCGCAGAGTATCGACGACTGCACGTTGAAACGCATGAGATATTTCAGCCCTGACTAGATCAGTTAAAGGCTGATTTTGCTGAATAATATTCAATGCGGCCGTTTTTAATCCACTAAAACTGAATTCCAGTCCAGGACGATTGGTCATAGGCCTGGGGAAGGTAAAACCACTGGATTCGACACTATCTGCCAGGGCTGCCAGCTGCGGCCCTCCGGGATAAGGCAGGCCGAGTAGTTTAGCGGTCTTGTCAAATGCTTCACCTACCGCATCATCAAGCGTTTCTCCAAGTATTCGATATTGCCCCGGGGAATTAACATCGACTAACATCGTATGACCACCTGAAACAAGCAGGGCGACAAAGGGATATTGAGGCTTTTCGTCCGACAACATGGGCGCCAGCAAATGGCCTTCCATATGATGCACACCGAGAACAGGTTTATCCAGCGCCCAGGCAATACCTCGGGCAATACTTGCGCCAACCATTAAGGCGCCAATGAGACCGGGACCACGCGTATAAGCGACAGCATCTACCTCGCCAATACCACCCAATTCGCTGAGAATATCCTTAGTCATCGATGCCGCCTTGGCAACATGATCACGCGACGCCAGCTCAGGAACAACGCCACCATATTCCTGATGTCGCTCAATCTGCGAATACAGGCGTTGAACCATACCACCTGTTTCAGTATCAAAAACCGCCACACCTGTCTCGTCACAGGAGCTTTCTATACCCAAAACCTTCATAAATTAGTGTTTTTCCTGACTTTTTAACTGTTTGGCGATTGATATTTGGCATCGCCTCCTTATAATTGTCCGGCTCTTGAAGCAGGGCTGATATAAGCAGCCCTAACCATCAACATATCCGGATAATTTTTAATATGCCATCAGTCAAGGTAAAGGACAACGAACCATTTGATTTCGCACTGCGTCGATTCAAAAGATCCTGTGAAAAAGCAGGTGTCCTCACTGAAACACGTCGTCGCCAGCATTACGAGAAGCCAACTGCGGTTCGTAAACGTAAATCAGCCGCCGCTGTAAAACGCAATTTTAAGCGCATCTCCAAAGATTTCGGTACAAGACGCCGCTTATATTAAGGGCGCAATCTAATGCCGGATAGCGCACTTAAATCCAGACTTCTATCAGATATGAAGTCGTCGATGAAAAGCGGCGACAAAGGTAGACTGCTCGTCATAAGAAATATGCTTTCGGCAATCAAGCAAATCGAAGTCGACGAAAGAATTGAGCTTGATGATGCGCGAGTTATCGTTGTGCTCGATAAAATGTCGAAACAGCGCCGGGAGTCGATAACCCAGTTTACAACCGCCGGACGTGACGACCTGGTTCAGGTGGAAACCACCGAACTCGAAATTATTCAGGAATATATGCCTGAAGCCCTGTCTGACGACGAGATTAATAGTGCAATCGAAGACGCTATTAGTACCTCTGCCGCCTCCTCAATAAAGGACATGGGCAAAGTTATGGGCATTCTCAAACCGAGGCTTCAGGGTCGCGCAGACATGGGTAAAGTAAGCCAGTTGATAAAATCCAGGCTCGCCTGAGCTTGAAATTCATCACAGATGTCTAACCTATTTCAGTTTCTGGAAGTGCAACGCACTGGTCCGGACAAGAAACCGGCACATAGTCGAATCATAGAATTTGACGAGATTTACACTAATTTTAATCAGCAGCAGGCTGCCATTCAGTCCGAACGCTGCCTCGAATGTGGTAATCCTTATTGCGAATGGAAGTGTCCGGTCCATAATTATATTCCTAACTGGCTTAAACTAATTGCAGAAGGCAATCTGATTGAAGCTGTCGAAATGTCGCATAAAACCAATAGCTTACCCGAAGTATGCGGTCGAGTATGCCCTCAGGACAGGCTCTGCGAAGGTGCTTGCACACTGAACACTGGCTTTGGTGCAGTGACGATTGGGTCGGTGGAAAAATATATTACTGATACTGCCATAGAAGCAGGCTGGTCACCTGATTTATCGCAGGTAGTTGCAACCGGTAAAAGCGTTGCCATTGTGGGCGCGGGACCTGCAGGTATTGCATGCGCCGACGTGCTGACGCGTAACGGCGTGAAGGCAGTTGTTTTCGACAAACATCCTGAAATTGGCGGCTTACTCACTTTTGGCATCCCGCCCTTCAAGCTGGAAAAAGACGTTGTCACACGTCGCCGCTCAATGTTTGAGAATATGGGTGTCGATTTCCGCCTGAATACTGAAGTTGGCAAGGATATTTCTTTCGGTCAGCTATTAGACGAGTACGATTCAGTATTTCTCGGAACCGGTACTTATACTTATATGAAAGGCGGTTTCCCCGGTGAAGATAAAGCCGGGGTCGTCGAAGCCCTGCCCTATCTGATAGCAAATATTCACAATCAAATCGATTTTGATATTGTTAACAAACCCAATTTCATCGACTTTGCCGACAAGCGGGTTGTTGTACTCGGTGGTGGCGACACCGCGATGGACTGTGTTCGCACAGCAGTTCGCCAGCGAGCAAGGTCAGTAACATGCGTCTACCGTAGAGACGAGGCAAATATGCCTGGTTCAGTGCGCGAAGTTTCCAACGCCAAAGAGGAAGGTATAGAATTCCTGTTTAACCGCCAACCGATAGAAATAGTCGGCGACACATACGTCGAGGGCGTTAAACTGATTTCGACAGCGCTCGGCGAGACTGATGATCAAGGCCGTCAACGTCCCAAGGTTATACCAGGATCAGAAGAAATTCTGCCGGCTGACGCCGCGGTCATCGCATTTGGATTTCGACCCAGCCCAGACGACTGGATAACTAAACATAAAATAGATATTGACGATTCAGGACACGTGATCGCACCCGAACAAGGTGAATTTCCATTTCAAACCAGTAATACCAAAGTATTTGCTGGGGGCGATATGGTACGTGGATCAGATCTCGTCGTTACTGCTATTTACGAAGGTAGAAAGGCCGCCGAAGGTATCCTCGACTACCTGGAGGTTTGAGAATGTGCTTCACACCGTTAAAAAATGATCGCCTCATTAAAGCATTATTACGCCAACCCACTGACACAACACCGGTCTGGATCATGCGCCAGGCGGGCCGCTATTTACCGGAATATCGGGAAATTCGTAAACAGGCCGGTAGCTTTCTTGACCTTTGTAAGAACAGGGAATTAGCCTGCGAAGTAACACTGCAGCCGCTACGTCGTTTTGAACTGGACGCGGCCATTCTTTTTTCGGATATCCTCACGATTCCTGATGCGATGGGACTGGGTCTTTACTTCAGCGAGGGCGAGGGTCCTAAATTTGAACGACCACTACGCACCCAGGCCGATATAGAGAAAATCGGTGTGCCTGACCCGACCGAATCTCTCCGTTATGTCACCGATGCGGTAACTCTGATTCGACAGGAACTGGATGGCAAAGTACCGCTGATCGGCTTCAGCGGCAGTCCATGGACTTTATCGACTTACATGGTCGAAGGCGGCAGTTCCAAAGACTATCGACATATTAAGGGGCTAATGTACGACCAGCCTGCTGCCCTGCACAAATTGCTTGATACTCTGGCAAACTCGGTTAGCGCCTATTTGAATGCACAAATAGAAGCCGGTGCACAGGCAGTCATGATATTCGATACCTGGGGTGGTGTGTTATCACCAGAATGTTATGCTCGCTTTTCGCTGGATTATATGCAGCAAATCGTATCTTCTCTAAAGCGCAATTACGAAGGTCAGACAATTCCAGTAACCCTGTTCACCAAAGGCGGTGCGCAGTGGATTGAAGATACCGCTGCAACCGGTTGCGATGCTATCGGACTGGACTGGACAATTAACATTGCCGATGCAAGAAAGCGAGTTGGCGACAGGGTTGCTCTACAGGGTAATATGGATCCCTGTGTTCTATACGCTGCGCCCGATAAAATAATAGATGAAGTTAAATCAATAATGACTGGATTTGGTAATCGACCCGGCCACGTTTTCAATCTGGGGCACGGTATTCATCCAGCAGTCAACCCGGAGCATCTTGGTATAGTTGTAGATACTGTGCACCGGGTCGGTCGAGAAATTCGTAACAGCCAGTAAGTCGACCTTAAAATAAGCCGTCGACGATTTCTTCATCGCTGGTTTCGATACTTTCATTAGCTACACCGATGCTTCCGTTCGACTGATTGTTAGATGATCTGGCGATACGCTTTTCTTCAGGCTCATTGTTTTTGCGGAAAATTTCAAATCGACTATTCACTGTATCTAAAGAGGCTCGTTTACCTGTTTCAGCGTCAATCCTTACAGTAACGAGTCCATCAGGTTGGTCCTCGACTGTCTCCTCCAGACCATCAAGTGCAATGCGCATGTATTTGATCCACATCGGTAATGCTGCCCGCCCACCTGTTTCTCGTCGACCGAGCGTTTGCTGATTATCGAACCCGACCCAGCTAGTAGTAACAACTTTATCGTTAAAGCCACTAAACCACGCATCTATCTGATCATTTGTGGTTCCGGTTTTTCCCCCAATATCAGCTCGTCCTAACGCTTTGGCTCTAACCGCGGTACCACGCCTGACAACCTCACGCATCATCGAGCGCATAATATATGCATTCTGTTCGGAAACTACCCTGGGGGCGTAGAGAATTGGGGGTAATTCGTCCTCCTCGGCTATGTCTTCTGTCGATTCGACAGCAGTTTCAGGTTGATCTGAATTTTCCACTTGATCAGTTTGTATGGAAGCTACCTCGTTGTCTCCAGCAACTACCACTTCCTCAACAGGCGCTTGCGGTGCATTTTCTACTTCGCTGCTTGCCGCATTTAATGTTTCCTCATCGCACTCCCGACAAACCAGTTTGGGATTGTGCCGAAACAGGACTTCTCCACTACCCGATTCCAGTCGACTCAGATAATAGGGTTCGATGAGAAAGCCACCATTAGAAAACACAGAATAAGCCGTTGCAATCTCCAGCGGAGTAAATGTCCCACTACCGAGGGCCAGCGATAAGTCATAGGGCATATTTTCCTTTTTAAAACCAAAACGCCGCGCATAGCTGGTAGCGTATCTTAATCCAATTGCCTGCAATATCCGGATAGAAACCAGGTTTCTCGATTTTACCAATGCCTCACGAAATCTGGTTGGACCGTAAAATTTCCCCGAATAGTTTTCCGGTCGCCAGGTTGCCTCCAGAGAATCATCATCGAATACTACCGGTGCATCATTAACGATACTGGCTGCAGTAAAACCCTTCTCCAGTGCGGCGGAATATATAAACGGTTTAAAATTTGATCCGGGTTGACGTCGTGCCTGAGTAGCCCTGTTAAATTTATTTTTAAAAAAATCGAAACCACCAACCAGAGCATTTATTGCACCGTCCCTGGAATTGACTGAGACCAAAGCACCCTCAATTTTTGGAATATCACCAAGTAGCCACTGATTTCCAGCTCGTTTTTCTACCCAGATAACATCGCCTATATTCAACACATCAGATACTGCTTCCGGCTTCTTACTCTGATGATCGACGTCTATAAACTGAGCTGCCCAGTTTAGCCCTTTTTCAAATGGAATCTCAATAATTTCATAATTGGTAATAAGTGCTCTGGCAGACATTTCGCCAATCTCGGTGATAACTGCCTGTTGTAAATTACCCACAGCTTTATCACTAACCAGTTCCGCGTCGAAGGGATCTTCTTCGATGGAGTCAAGATCAATAGACTTTATAGCCCCTCGATAACCATGACGTCTAACATAATCCAGTAAAGTCTGCCTAAGTGACCTATTTGCAACGGCCTGCAATTGACCATCTATTGTGGTATAAGCTTTTAACCCTGTTTTGTAGGCATCTTCACCATATTCTTCAAACAGCCTGGCACGCACCAGCTCAGCAACATACTGTGCGTCAGCGATTGTCTGAGTGCTATGTAACTCGGCGGTGACCGGTTCTACACGTGCGAGGTCATAGCTCTCTTCATCGATATATCCGAGAACACGCATCCTGTTCAGAATGTGATTACGTCTAATCAGCGCTCTTTCTGGATTTCTTACCGGATTATATTTTGAAGGTGCTTTAGGTAATCCGGCAATCATCGCTGCCTGCGCCAAAGTTAGTTCATCCAGCGATTTGTTATAATATATCTGTGAAGCAGCAACGATACCGTATGCTCGATGCCCCAGGTAGATTTTATTGACATAAAGCTCCAGTATCTTCTCTTTGCTGAATTCACCTTCGATTTTTAGTGCCAGTAGAATTTCATTGAGTTTTCTTGAATAGGTCTTTTTTGAGCTCAGGAAGAAATTACGCGCAACCTGCATGGTTATCGTACTACCACCTCGAGTCTTGTTACCTGTAGTCACCAGCTCATACGCAGCAGCAGCCAATGCCAGCGGGTCTACACCGAAGTGTTCCCAGAACTGATCATCTTCCGCAGAAATAAAGGCCTCAATAATATCGGATGGGATATCTTCGAAAGTTACTGGAATGCGACGATGTTCACCATATTCGGCAAGCAAAGCCTCATTTCTATCATAAACTCGTAAAGGCACCTGCAATTGAGCATCTTCGAGATGCTCGATTGAAGGTAATTCTGGCACAAGTACAGCATATATATAAAAAGCGCCTGCAATTAGCACCATAGACCCGGAAACAAATAGTCCGGATAGCATTTTTATCAATTTTATCATTAAGTTAGGTAATATTTATAAAGAATTACATGAAAAGTATCGACAAGAGTAAATTCTTGAACTAGACTCTTCTGAGCATTATTAGAATAATTTAACATTTTATACACTTACGACTAGATGTTAATGTAATTTATCATTAAAATTAACCAACACAGGCTCACACGAGGGACACCGGTGTTTTTATCACGTAAGAAACCGCCGCTTATCGGATTAGATATCAGTTCTACATCGGTTAAGATGATGGAACTCAGCAAAACCGGGTCCAGCTACCGGATAGAAGGCATTGGAGTAGAGCCTTTGCCTGCCAACGCGGTTGTCGAAAAAAATGTCGCCGAAATCGAATCTGTAGGCGAGAGTGTAAAGCGTGCTCTGAGCAAGTCAAAAATAAAATCAAAAAATGTAGCCATCGCTGTCGCCGGTTCGTCAGTTATTACCAAGAAAATCACTATGCCAGCCAGTCTCTCGGATGACGAGATGGAAGGCCAGATTCAACTGGAGGCTGATCAATATATTCCTTATCCGCTGGAAGAAGTCGCTCTCGATTTCCAGATACTTGGCCCAACTGAACATAATTCAGAAACTGTCGACGTTCTGCTCGCTGCCTGTCGAAGTGAAAATGTCGACGACCGTGTGGCTGCCATAGAACTTGCCGGATTGACCCCCAAAATTGTTGATATTGAAGCCTATACCATAGAAACAGTATTTTCTGTGATGTCACCGCAATTACCCGACGAAGGTATGGATAAAACAGTCGCCATTGTGGATATAGGTGCGACAATGACAAGTCTAAGTGTGATTCACAACCATAAACTTATTTATACACGCGAACAAAATTTCGGTGGTAAACAGCTTACCGAAGAAATAATGCGCCGATATGGCCTTTCCTACGATGAAGCTGGTCTGGCCAAGCGTCAGGGAGGTTTACCCGATAACTACGAACCCGAAGTACTCGAACCGTTTAAGGAGACTACCGCACAGCAGGTAAGTCGATTTCTACAGTTTTTCTATTCGGCAGGTGGCGACATCGGTAATATCGACCATCTGGTATTAGCTGGTGGCACTGCCAGTTTACCAAACCTGGCAGAACTTACCGAGTCACACATCGGCGTACCGACCACGATCGCTAATCCTTTTGCCGAAATGTCTACTTCCAGTCGCGTTAATAAAGCTAATCTGGAAGCCGATGCACCATCATTCCTGATAGCTGCCGGACTGGCGATTCGAGGTGCTGATTACTCATGAGTACACAGATAAATCTACTGCCCTGGCGCGAGGAGCTACGTCAGGAACAGAAAAAGGAATTCGCTGTCATGACCTTTCTGACAGTTCTGCTGGCGGCTGCGATAGTAGGCCTCATTCATATTCAAATGGGTGCGAAAATAGACTATCAGTTATCCAGAAATAAATTCGTCAGCAATGAAATCACCAGGCTTGACAAGCAAATAGAAGAAATTAAGGATCTGAGAAAGGTCAGACGTAGCCTGCTCGAACGTATGGAGGTTATTCAGGATTTACAGGGGAGCAGACCTTCAATCGTCCATCTATTTACTGAAATTGTCGGCACTGTCCCAAATGGTGTCTACCTTGAGTCACTCGCGCAAAACGGTGGGAATCTGTTAATGAAGGGTCAGGCAGAGTCAAATGCACGAGTTTCCACTTATATGAGAAACCTGAGCGACTCTGAGTGGTTAAAAGATCCGAACCTGACCGTTATCGAAATTGAGGATAAAAAGGTTAATCGAGTCAGCAGCTTTACCCTAACGGTGAAGCAAACCGCTCCAAACGCATCAGAGGAAGAAGGAAATAGTGATGGAGGACTTCAATAATGAATTTCGAAGAAATCCAGTACCACCTCGAACCTGATCATATCGGTAACGCCCCGGTTTCAATCAAATTCGGAGTGTTTATAACTGTTTTCATTGCAATTATCGCAGCTGGTATTTATTTCGACACGCTGGGTCAGCTCGACGTGCTCGAACGACACGAAAAGAAAGAGCTGGAGTTGAAAGAAGAGTTTAAAATCAAGGCGGGTCAGGCAGCTAAGCTGGAACTTTACAAAGAGCAGCTGGCTGAAATGCGTGTATCTTTCGGAGCTTTATTACGTCAATTGCCTGAAAAAACAGACGTAGAATCACTACTGGTTGATGTTTCCCAAACGGGCCTTGCCAGTGGACTGGAGATAAAGCGATTTAAACCAAGTGCGGAAGAAAAGAAGGGATTTTATGCAGAACTACCCATAGCACTTGAAGTTACCGGAACTTATCACCAGCTTGCTACCTTTATTAGCGGTATTGCAGCTTTACCACGTATTGTCACCATTAGCGATTTAAAGCTGGATCCTCACAGAGAAAAAGATAATAAGGATGAAATTGACATCTCTGGTAAATTGAGAATGACTGCTACTGCAAAAACCTATCGTTACCTGCAGGAGGACGAGCAATGATGGGTAACAAAGAATTAACTACTAAACTGTCCGCAATTATCGCCTGTGGTCTTCTATTAGCTGGTTGCAATCAGGGCCTCGGTGATTTGCAGCAATATGTTCAACAGGTAAAAAGCCAGCCACCAGGTAGAATCGAGCCAATCCCTGAGTTTCAACCCTACCAGAATTTCGAATATACCTCCCACGATCTGCGTGATCCGTTCAAACTGGTTGATTTCAGGAGACCAGAAGAGAATCCCGAAGACATTCAGGAAACCGCCAGCGGCCCAAGACCG
>JAAEOZ010000808.1 GCA_024222685.1 Gammaproteobacteria bacterium
GCGACCACCTTACGCGGAGACCAGGCCTGTGGCGCCGCGGCCATAAACGGGTTAATGGCATCCACCCTGGGACGCAAGCTGCAGGTGTCGCTGCTGCAAGCCTGCAATTCGGGCGATACTGCGGGCCAACGCGATCGGGTAGTCGGTTATGCCGCATTTTCCCTGCATTGATCTGAGCCAGGCACAACGGCGACAGTTGCTGCATAATGCGCGTCGTTCGATCGAACTTGGACTTGATACAGGCGCGCCGTTACAGCTCGATATCGATGAACTGGAGCCGGTTTTACGCGAACCGGCAGCGGTTTTCGTCACGCTTACCCAGGCGGGTGATCTGCGTGGATGTATCGGTTCCCTGCAAGCGCAGGATGCGCTTGCCCAGGCGGTGGCTAACGCGGCCTTCAATGCCGCCTTGCGTGATCGCCGTTTCGCTCGCGTGGGCTCGACCGAACTGGACAACATCAGGATCGAGATATCGGTGCTATCGAAACTGCAGGGCTGGCAACTGGATTCGCGCGAATCCCTGCTGCGGGAACTGAGACCCGGGATCGACGGACTGTTGATCGAAGACCGTGGACAGCGCGCTACCTTCCTGCCACAGGTATGGGAAAAGATACCTTCGGCGGAGCGATTTGTCGGACAGTTGATGTTGAAAGCGGGGCTGCCCGCCAGGCACTGGTCGAGCAGCATCCAGCTGCACCGATACCAGACCCTGTCTTTCGTCGAGAACTAACCAGCATATCCCACCAGCGGATGCACGACGCAGGTCTACGCAATTAAAGGTTCTCGCAGAGGCGCAGAGGCGCTGGGGGGCGCAGAGGGCATTTTGCAGGGTCGGCGCCTGGGAATCCCTAATTGTAATAGTCGGCACCTGATCTTACAGACAGTGTCAGATTTGATCGAAGTTGATTGACCGCTTTCACTCGTACCGGCCATTCGTGCGGCCCGAAATGTTTTTGTCGCATAGTCTCTGATCGGCACAAAGCCGTCATAACCGAGATTCGAATTTCGTCACTTGCGTTTAAGCGGTATATCATGCAAATTGCTCTGACTACGTGATCCCGGCGTGATTGATTAAACACTTTGTTAATTTTCAAAAGTAATGCTATTTTCGGAAGGATGCTGGGCTTAGTGGCCAGTTTTTTTAATCAAAGCAACTGGAGAAAAAAATGCACTATTTCGGTTACGGGTCCAATTTGAGAGCCAGCTTCGTCACCGAGCTAATTCCAAGCGCAACGTTAGTTATGAAAGCGTATCTACCCAACTATGAAGTGCAATGGCGGGCATGGTCAGAAGCGTTTGGGGGCGGGATTAGCAGCATTTGTGAAACTCCTGGTGAAATCGTCCAGGGCGTTATTTACCAATGTACCGAAAAGGAGCTCGAAAAACTTGATTACATGTCTGGTATTTACGTGCCGAAATATAAACGAGAAACGTTTGTGGTGCTGGGCGAAGATGGTGAATGGCATTCGGTAGAACTCTATCGGCTATGGGAACTCAAGGGTCCATTCCCGCCATCCCGACCCTATGTGGAAGGCATGCTCGAAGGAGCTAAACAAATTGGTGTTAGCCCGGATTATCTTGAGAAGATTGAAGGGTGGCTTCGCCAGAGTATATTGCTCGAAAACGATGAGCCATAAACTAAGGCATCGTGTTGGTTGTTCTCTCCAAGATAGAAGGGTCACATCTGTGCTTACGACAGGTTAGCCGATTGGCGTAATCTCAAACCCGCCTGATTTGGATCAACAATCGCCGTTGGTTTACCAAACCTAAATGCCTGTTTTCTCCATAGCGGTCACTGAAAACCAAATCGCAGGAGGCAGCGAACGGCACATAGCTGCCGTTTAATCAGCTAAGAGGAACAGCAGCGATCGCACCAAGCGGACGTTACTTCGATTCGCCTTCACCTACTCTTCAAACGCGACATCGATACTCACCGGCTCCCCGCTACCGGCTTCGACATTCATTATTTTTGCCCAGTCGTTAAAGGAGTTTTTGATGACTTTTAGCTGCTCTTCGACTTCTTCTTTCGACTTGTCGCTACCCGAGTAACGGAAATGGACCCGGCCATTAAAGGTTTTCCGGCAGTCTTCGCCGTGGCGGTTCATTTCCGCATGAACATTCGTCTGGTTCTGAGTCTCGATAATACCAAAACGTAACGCCTTATGTAGTGACGTGTCTTTGATGTGGACCCACAGTTCTTCCAGGTCTTTATTGTCGTCCTCGGGTTTGAACGAAATATCGATTTCCGGTCGCGGTTCGAAGGTCAATGGTTGATCTAACTCATCCAGGTTCAAGACCAGCAATGGATGATTGTGTTCAACACGTATTTCCGCGTGGCGAAAATGCAAGCGGTAATAGACCTGCCGTTTTCTTTCATCGTAGTAAAGAAACTTCTCGGGTTGATAGGGTGCAGGGATATCGATTTTATGATCAATCGCAAATGATTCGAGATCAACAACAAGCAGGCAGTGAGTTTTATAAAACCAGTGATTTATCTGAATCCAGAGTTTGTTGTCAATTACCGTCAGGACATTGGAAAGTTCAGTATCACCACCGGCGCTGTATTCCATTTGCACCTGGTGTTCGATCTCACCAGTTTCGGGTGAGAGACGAAACAATTCGTTTTCGGCAACACAATAGAGTTTGCCATCGTGCAGGACCATATCGTTCAGGCCATACGGAAACATTCTCTCCCAGCGTTTTTCACCGGTTTTTCGATCCAGGCAATACAACTCACCATCACGACGAACTGCATGCCTATAAACCAGATTCTCCGCACCCGGTATCGGGACATCCTCTAACACTTCACTACGGGCAAAACCGTGGTAGTACAGTATCGTGTCTTTATGAGGGATCGCCTGCATCGGCGCAAAACGGGGTGCGCCGGGATCAAATGCCCAAGCGTCATTGAGTTCGTGATCGAGTTTTTTCAACCCTTTGCTACGTTTGTGATACCCGTAAACTCCATCCGACAGCAAAATAGCATTTTGTAATCTTAATCCTTCCCGGTAAATAAATTCGTTTGTATCGATATTGGCGAGGAAAAGGCTAAAGCCGTCTAAATCTTTGTAATCTAAAATATCGCAGATGGCGAGATTATCGAGCCTCATGCGAGGTAAAGCATTTCTTATCAAATATGCTATCTCTGATGGAACATCCAATGTATGCCCCGCCTCATCAACTAAAGAGATATTACCCTGTTCTGCATGGGCAAAATTGTAAGCGGGACCCGACACGCGAACCTGATAAGCATTTCCATTTATGACGAACCATTTATTTGTGAAGCATTTCTTGGTTGGGTCGTCCAGCTCGACCAATTCAATATTGTCGACCTGGTAGTTGCCGTTACTTGAATGTACAACAGGGCCTTCAAACGCATTAGAGCTTGTAATAGATGGCGAGCCGTCAACGTAAAATATCATTCGATCTAAACCTGTTTTTTTTATCTTTGATGCTATTGCGGAGCTATTGCTAGCGCCTCGCACCTGCCGCGAACGAAAGGCAAAGCGGCAAGGCGGTAGAACTCATGCACCTGTTGATTATAGACCAGTAGTCTGATTTTTGCGGTTGAGTGAAGGTCTGTTTTGGGCACTTTCCGGCCTATTACTCCACCAGCAAGGGATCGGCAGCTCTCCGAGCATAAGAAGCCGTTCGAGGCGCCGAAATGTTTTGGCTGAATAGTCTCTGACCGGCAGAGGCTGTGTGAAAACTCGAAAAATTAGCACCAGCAAAAATAATTTCCCACAGGCAGTTAAAAGTCATTCTAATTTCGCATTTGATTACCCACTTTGAAATCGGTTTTGATTGAAATATGGAACGCATTCACCACAAAAATATTTAGCAAATAGTTTTCACACAGCCTGGGCACTAAGCAGACATCAGAATTAGATACGAGCTATAATTTGAACGGAATAAAATTAATGCCAACATACGCATGCGGTCTCACGTTTTTAGTAGCCGCGCTCAACAATTGTTAAGGATAATTCTGCTTATGAAGTATTACGTATTAGATACTGAAGATAGACTTAAAATATACTTTTTACTGGCACTGTTATCTGCAGCATTAATGATTGTGTTTGGAAAACTCGCAGAGTTTCATAATTACATAGAAGCAATAGCGCCATCCGGTTTAATGATCTACCTTGGACTAATCACGCTTTTTGATAAGTTTATGTGGAAGTGGCCCCTAATAGGCTCCTTTGTAGGTGTGCCAGTTTTATCTGGTAATTGGGAGGGCACACTTATTTGAGAAAGCGCTACTGGAGAAAAAACAGAAAGGAAAGTCACTCTTCAGATAACTCAAAATTGGAGGAAGATGTCGTTAGTTTTTAGCGGAGAAAGCTCTGTATCACAGGCCCAAGTAATTGCTATGTCTAGCGAAAACAAGCATTACGTTAAAATACAATGGGTCTATTTATCAAACGATATATCAGGAAAAGAGCATAAGAATCTTTATGGTGAAGGAACTACTGATCTCGCCCTCCAACTTATTGACGGGAAAAAATCCTTAACAGGAACATACTACAGCAGCAAACTTAAAAAAGGCCGCATCAACCTTGGATACAAAGGTGAAAACAGTGAATAAAGAGTTAGAGACTTTTACTCTCTTTAGGAAATCTGATCACGGAGGAGTTAGCGGGGAAGGCCGGGTTCTTGATGGCACAATATTCCATAATGGCTGGGTAGTTGTATGCTGGCGAACAGATATTGAGGGTTCGGGGCACGGGCATTCTAGTATTGCAATGTACCCCTCATGGGAAAGCTTTGAGTTTCTGCATATAAAGGCACATCCTGAGAATAAGTCGGTAGTGGTTTTTGGGGATGATGTTAATTTAAAGGATAAACTTGACGAGAACCTGATACCAAGTTAGTAGAGTAACAATGACAACTAAGGGCACTTCAGAGTCGTTCATGCACCACCCCGCGAGTGACCGCTTTCGGATTTCGAAAATAGTTTTCACACAGTCTCGGCCGAAGATCGCCGCTGAACTTTTCGGAAACCATGTCAGATTTAGTTGTTTTTTTGACTGAACCAATCTCGAGTAAAATGCTCCTCTGCAATTAAATAGATCTGTCCCGGTTTAGTTCAACAACAAATGCACTCGGACAGTTTAAAGCGCCGGTGATTTGCGGCGTTGGAATTAAATAAATCTGTCCCAGTTTAGTTCGGGAATGTCAGATCAAAGAGGCGGAAGAGTCTGGTTTGGCACTCAAAATTAGCAAAGCAGTATTCAGCGAACTGGAAGAGTTTGGAAGAGGGGGACGAAACAAAATCCATGTGGAATTTGAGTTTGATAGCTATGAAAATGTTGAGAGAAACTATGATGGTGACTATTACTCTCGTCTTCGCTAAATGGACTTCCTCTTGTCCAATATCCGACCAATCCTGAAAGAATCAACGATCCCAACAAGCCAGCAGATGACCAGGATATAAGTGGCAATATCGGCAATTTGAGTGCCACCGCCCGCGGCTTGCTTCGTGACCTCGTCGGTTATCCTGGTTATATCAAGAGGAATTTCACCGCTTTGAATTTTAAGGCTAATTTCCTGTGCCTTTTCTAAGGCAGTGGACAACAAAGCCCAGACACACAGAATTGTAACGCTCGACAACAGGCCACCTTGAACGTGCTTCTTCAATAAAAAGTGGCCGCTACCGGGAAATAAAAAAGCTGAAAACAACGCTGCTTTCTGTGATCGCCTCATAAGGTTTACCCAGGTTCATTAAGTGTCGGTCGAAACATAAC
>JAAEOZ010000809.1 GCA_024222685.1 Gammaproteobacteria bacterium
CATGCGGCTGTTGCGCTAAACAAAACACAATCCACCATCAGTGTACAAATCAAACATCTTGAGGGCGTCATTAACACGCCGCTCTTTACGCGCCAGGCACGCGGTATGACTTTGACGCCAGCCGGTGAAGTCTTGCAGAAATGCTCGCGGGAGATCGTGCAATTACTGGATAAAACAGCAGCCGCATTTGTTGATGAGCCTATACAGGGGCCGGTAAAAGTGGGGATACCCGATGATTATAGACATGAGCTATTGGCCAATATTCTGGCCGATTTTGCCACCCACCACCCAAAGCTTGAGGTCTCTATGCACGGTGGTTTCAGTGTCCATTTCCCCACTGCCATTCAAAAAGGTGAACTGGATTTAGCCGTTTATACTGCCGATAAAACTGAACAGTTCGGCAGCTTGCTCAGTGCCGAAGGAATGGTCTGGGTCAGTAAAAAAAACAGCAAAGTGCATTTACAGGATACCGTACCACTGGCGCTTTTTAATCATGAATGCTGGTGGCACAACATCGCGCTAACAGCGCTTGAGGCAAGCGGCAAACAATATCGCGTGGCCTACTCCAGCAACAGCGCTGCCGGGGTTGAAGCAGCTGTTCTGGCGGGGCTTGCTGTCGGTGTCATTATGCGTAGTGCGGTGCGACCCGGGATGCAGGTTCTCACTAAAAGACAGGGGTTTGGTGAGCTTCCTGAATCAAAACTAATGTTACTGGGTGAATCTTCGGAATCCCCGCCTGCTATTGTATCGATGGCTCATGCTATAAGGCAGGGGTATTCTTGTTATAAGCAGAAGGCATCTGGCTAGGCATTAACGTAGGGATTAAACCAAATTAAGGGGGCCTCTGTTTAACTCGTCATTGCGAGGAGCGTTAGCGACGTGGCAATCTTTACGCTACTGAAATATTAAAAAAAGATTGCCGCGCTACGCTCGCAATGACCATAAATTTCGGCTTCATCAGAGGTTTCTTAAACCTTCAGCGGCAAGTAAACCCGGGTCAGAGAGCAATTAATTCTAACGAACAAAGCTAGACCCCCATATTTTGCATTCTGACAGATCGTGGTACTGATGAGCCTTTAGGAGCAGCGGTGGAGAGATTTCTGGAAGCCAATTTTAAGGCAGGGCACAAATACCTGCCTGGATTCGGACATCGCTTCCACCCCGTGGATCCTCGTGCGCCCCGAAGCTACGGATTCAGGTTTAACTTTGCATTTTTCTGTTCCCGCCACGCGGTGATAATGCCGGCCGTGGCAATGAAACACATGCCGATTAAAGCCTGGTTGCTGGGCCATTGATCGAACAGAATCTTGCTCCAGAAAGCGGCAAACAACAGGTAAACAAAATCCATTGGTGCAAGCAAACTCGCATCGGCAGTCATATAGGCACGGGTCAGGCAGATATTGCCAGTCAGATTGAGTACCGACGAAAGCACAGCAAAACCGAGCACAAACATGGTGAGTTCGGGCCATCCAATGGCGACGAATGGCACGCTCTGTTGCAGGTTTAATGAGAGCGGAAATATCGATAAAAAAATGATACCCAGTACACCGAAGACCAGGAACATCAGCCCGACAATAAAGGCGAGTGCCAGTGGGCTCTCACCGCGGCAGGCACGTCGCAGGGTCAGGACATTACAGGCAAAAAAGAACCCTGCGATAATGGGTAAAACCTGTACGCTAGTAAAGCTTTCGTCCCAGGGGCTGAAAACGATAGCAGCGCCTAGAGCACCGAGCAAGATAGCGCCAATACGCCAGGGCCCAACTTTTTCGCCCAACACCGGAATTACGAGTAAAGAAATAAATATTGGGTAGGTATAAAGCCCGGCCGCCATCTGCGCGACGGATAGAAAAGGCGCGCCGGAAAAAAAGAAAAACATCGTGATCAATAAAAAGCTCGAACGTAATAGTACCGCTCGCCATTTCACCGGGCGGAGCAGGGCATAACTGCCGCTGAGCCCTGCAAGCATTATCGCAAAGCCGACGTTACCGATTGAGCGTAGAGTCTGGAATTGCCAGAAGGAAGTTTCCGACGACATCAGTTTAACCAGTGAATCCTGGAACGCCAGGGCAAAAACCCCGATCATCAGCAGGCCAATCGCCATCAACGGCCGGTCGCCGCTGGTGTGGTGGAATACCGAGAACTTCATTCAATCAGTGTTGCGATAGTAATTGCCCGTAGCCAGAAATCTTATCGTCGATACCGGCCAGCCGTAAGCATTCCCAGATCATCGCCTGGCTGCTGCAAATGACGGGTTTACCAAGACTTTGCTCGATCTGCTCGACAACATCGAGGCTGCGTAATGCACCGCAGGAAATAAAAACTGCATCAGCAGCCTGATGATCGATCGATTTGGCAAACTCGACAATAAAATCAGGGCTGACACGAACCATGTCGCTATCCTTCTCGAGATTCAGACCGGATATGGTTAATACTTCGAATCCTGCTTCTTCAAGATAGATAACTTCTTTGGCATTTATTTCATCAAGATAGGGTGTGCCGACAACTATTTTCCTGGCGTTTATCTGTTTCAGTGCGTGGATTACACTTCGGATAAGTGAGGTTGCTTTCGCATTTGGCGCGCCTTTGTTAAGTTCTTCGTGCACTCGATCTTCACCCATTACCAGACTGCCGGATGTACAGGCGTAACATATTACATCCAGGCTGCCGTCGGGCAATAAAGTCGAGGCGCAGTCAGCCAGCAAATCAATTTGCGCAGCCAGGCTTTCCGATGTAATTGAGTCGGCTATAGCGGCACGGGTGAAATGTATGCCGACGCCCTGCGGCCGTAGTTTCATGACATCGTCCTCAATGGTTTGTTCGGTGGCTAGCAGGACATAACCGATTTTGGCTCGATAATGACTGCCTGCATCGAATTCGGTTTCGAAGACAGGAGGGGTGATGCGAACATCTATATTCGTTAAAGACATATTACTTAGACTCAAGCGGCGTTTGAGGGATTGTATGGGCAAATGAAGCGAAAGTAAGTAGTGGTGTCAGGTTTGACTGCAGAAAAATAAAATATTTAAATTATAAATAAATAAATTGTAACTATTAATTAGGGAAATGATACGGGTGGGATTAAACTCGCTGTTCCACGAGGAGATAACCATGTCTGAACTGAAACATACGCCACTACATGCATTGCACCTCGAGCTGGGTGCGCGCATGGTGCCTTTTGCCGGCTATGATATGCCGGTGCAATACAAACTCGGCCTGATCAGGGAACATCAGCATACTCGTGAGCAGGCCGGACTGTTTGATGTCTCACATATGGGGCAGGTGCGTCTGAGTGGTGCAAACGCGGCCACCGCGATGGAGAAACTGGTGCCGGTCGATGTTGTCGATCTTGCCGAGGGTAACCAACGTTACGCAGTGTTCACCAATGAGCAGGGCGGCATCCTCGACGATCTGATGATTACTAACGCCGGTGATCACCTGTTTGTGGTGGTCAACGCGGCCTGCAAAGACCAGGATATCGCACATATGCGCAACGGTCTTGGCGACGATGTCGAACACGAAGTCCTCGATCGCGCGCTGCTGGCGCTGCAGGGTCCGGCAGCGGCCAAGGTGCTGGCTCGCTTTGCTCCCGATTGCTCAAATATGCTGTTCATGGACGCTACCAGTCTCAGTATTGATGGTGCCGAATGTTTTGTCAGCCGTTCCGGTTACTCCGGCGAAGATGGCTACGAAATTTCTATCGCCAACCACGACGCCGAGCATATCGCCCGTTTATTGCTGGCAGAAACGGAAGTTCAAGCCATAGGTCTCGGTGCGCGTGATTCGTTACGACTCGAAGTTGGTTTGTGTCTCTATGGCCACGACCTCGATAGTGAAACTACGCCGATAGAATCCAGCCTGTTGTGGGCATTGTCGAAAGCCAGGCGTGCCGACGGCGAAAGGCCCGGCGGTTACCCTGGCGCGGAGGTCATACATCGTCATCAGGCGCAAGGGGTTAGTCAAAAACGGATTGGATTGCGCGGCCAAAGTCGTGTACCGGTACGCGAGGGAGCCGAGCTGGTGGATGCCGAAGGGCGCATTATCGGAAAGGTTACCAGCGGCAGTTTCGGCCCTACTGTCGGCGCACCAATTGCCATGGGCTACCTTGAAACTGGTTTTGCAGTCGTTGATACCGAGGTTTTTGCAATGGTTCGTGGCAAGCCTCTGGCAATGGCCGTGGCGAAGATGCCTTTTGTACCGCAGCGCTATTACCGAGGCTAAGGACAGCGAATAGCAATATCTGATAAGACAACCAGGAAACACAAAATATGAGTACTGTAAAATTTACCGAAGATCACGAATGGGTCCGAATTGAGGGAGATGGTAGCGCAACGATAGGCATTACTAATCATGCTCAGGAGCAACTGGGAGACCTGGTTTTCGTCGAATTACCGGAAATCGAGCGTGAACTGGAAAAAGGTGAGGAAGCTGCTGTTATTGAATCGGTCAAGTCAGCCAGCGAGCTTAAGTCACCAGTCGGTGGTACCGTGGTTGCAGTCAATGAAGCATTGGCTGAAGACCCTGCCCTGGTGAATGGCGATGCCATGGGTGATGGCTGGTTTTATCGACTGCAGCCGGGCGATCTGAGTGAGCTCGACGAGCTACTCGACGATGAGGCCTACGGAGCGCTCATCGACTGAACATGGTCCAGAGCCGTCGGACAACGGCCGAAGAACCACATTGCACCGATCCATAAAAACCTGGGCCGTGCCCAGTGCCAGATTTAGCATCTGGTTAACGCCAAAGACTATGTCGATCGCGCCGTCGGTATCTGTCCAGAATAACGCATCGTCAGCCCAGAAACACCCCGTCGGTCAATTGTTTGGAAAAATGATTGCCCTAACTGACAATGCTGCGAACCAACAATCCCAGAGTTTTTTTAGCCGACTTTAAATCTTTGGATGAATTCACCGATTCTGCTACCCACATCGCGAGTTCATTCATTGCGCCTGAAAGTATATAGACCAGGGCTTCAACGTCGTGGCCTTGTAGCCTTTGTTCTTGATCGATTCCGCCGCCACTTTGTTAAATCCTTGCTTGCTGAACATCGACCGGCTGACCTGAATCAGGACTCTGGCGGTTTTTGTCCTGGGACTGCACGCCCAACGGATGCGAACAGAAGAAAATCACGTCAGCCTGCATATTCCGTAAAATCTCGGGCATGGAACGCTGGAGGTCTGTATGGAGAGTTAGTCTTCAGCGACGCATTTGTAACGAATTAGATATCCGGGCAGCAAGTCGCCACGCCATATTATTCATCTAAAGTCACAGGTGTCTTAAATCCCTGTGGTTTGATTGTTAGTACTGAACAATCTAGTTGACTGAGAATATCTTCTGCCGTGTTGCCCATGAAAAACCCAGGAAGACTAATTCGAGCTACTGTACCCATGACTAAGAGGTCCGACTTAATTTCTCCTGCAAGTTCTGGAATAATTTTGCGAGGATAGCCTTTAAGTAGATGTTCTTCCGGTTTGAGATATTCCAGGGCATCTCGTCCTGACTTATCGATTATTTCACTCATTAATATGCTTAATTTTTGACTATGCTGTTGCTTAACCTCTTCGATGTAGGTAACGACTTCTTCCTCTGGCCTTGCCGAGAATCCGCCCCTCAAAAAACCTTCTCCGACGACCGTCCAGGCATGGACGATGTGTAAATCAGCGGACTCTGATAGTGCCAATGAAGTCGCTAATTCGAGAATCTGATGATTGAGTAGGCGTCTCGTGCTTAGCTCTTCCGGTGGGTAGCGGTCATCGATGTCTACTGCTGCCAAAATCCGCTGATAGGATTTGGGTGATTTTTGTTTGACCAACAATACCGGACATGGGCACTTGCGTAGCAAGTGCATATCGTCGCTGCCGAACACCCGATTTAATAAGCCTCCACTTTCAGCCTTCTTGAACACCAGATCATGCCTGCTACGAAGAACCTCGTAAATGATTTCCAAAAATGGTATGCCGATAAGTACCTTAGTATTTATTTGGATCTTTTTATCCCAGGGAGCAACCAATTCATTCAATTTCTCGCGATGTTCAATTACTATCTTTGCCTGGATCTCCTCAAGCCGCAGGGCACGTTCGAGCAAGTTTGGGTCTGGAAAGAGCTCATTCATTACCTCGACTACAGTAATACTGGCCTGGTTGTTTTCTGCCAATTTAACTGCTTGTTCCAGTGCAGAATGGTCTTTTAGATCAGTGTTAACGACACAAAGAATATTTTTGAACCGTTTCATATCAGTGCTCCAATTACGGCGATCAGTAGGTGATTCCCAAGGACAGAACAACCGCTGCCGTAGCAGCCACTAAAGGCGGTGTAATTTTTTCAAAGTCAAAGACTATTACTTTTCGCGAGATCGCCATCAGCGCCGTGGCAACGACTAATCTGACTGGATAGTCTGCTTTATGGCCTAGTTCATGACTGGACTCGACAAAAAAATCTTTTCCAAATACATCTTACATATAATTACTCGTTTATCGACAGTGAAACTTGCTTTGGAAGGTTCTCCTGTCATTCTCGAGTAAATCATATTTATTAATCGTGACATATAATTGATCTAAAGCAATATCCGCTGCTAAACCTGGTGTATTACTGGGGTTTACTGTAACTAGATTCTTAAGTAGTATCCAAAATCAGAACTTGGGGATCTTAATCTATGGATTTTGAATGGGTTGCCATAGCACTGGGTGATGTTACCTGGATCTCGCTGGCTTTTTTCCTGGGCTTTTTGGCAAGACTAATTAACCTGCCCCCACTGGTTGGTTTTCTGGCAACCGGTTTCCTTCTCAATTACCTGGGCTTCACAAGTGGTGAGACATTGCAGAAGCTTGCTGATCTGGGTATCACGCTTCTGTTGTTCACCGTTGGTCTGAAGTTAAATCTGAAAATATTGGCCAGGCCACAGGTTTGGGCAGTGACCCTGCTGCATATCTCTATCGTCATTGTCTTGTTTGGAGCGGCAATCTTTACTCTGGCGCTGTTAAATGTTCCGCTATTCTCCGGGCTGGACCTGAGGCATTCGCTACTGATTGCCTTTGCGCTAAGCTTTTCCAGTACTGTTTTTGTGGTCAAGTCTCTGGAAGATGGTGGCGAGATGAAATCCATGCATGGACGGATCGCAATCGGTATTCTGGTTATGCAGGATATAGCCGCGGTTATTTTCATCGCAGCATCCATAGGTAAACTCCCGTCACCCTGGGCATTATTGCTGTTTCTTCTTTTACCGCTACGCCCGGTGTTTCACCATTTGATGCAAAAAACCGGCCATGGCGAGCTGTTGATACTGTATGCCCTTGTCCTGGCATTGGGTGGCGCCGAGCTGTTCGAACTGGCCGGTGTGAAGGACGACCTGGGCGCGCTTATCATGGGCGTTTTGGTATCGACTCATCCCAAATCAGCCGAGATGGCAAAAACGATGCTGGGCTTCAAGGATCTGTTTCTGGTGGGCTTCTTCCTTACCATCGGCATGACCGGTCAACTCTCACTAGAGGCATTAATCATCGGGCTGCTGCTGGTACCCTTTGTACTGGTGAAATCCGCAGCATTTTTTACGTTGATGACCGGTTTTAAGCTACGCGCACGGACGTCTCTGTTATCTTCCCTGAACCTGACCAACTACAGTGAATTCGGCCTGATCGTTGTTGCAATCAGCGCCGCGAATGGCTGGATAGACGGTGAATGGCTGGTAGTTATGGCCATCGCACTTTCTGTCTCTTTTGTCTTTGCCTCGAGGTTAATCAGCAATGACGACAAAATCTACAGCTCGTACAGAAAATTTTGGGTCAGGTATCAACGAGGGGGAAGACTTCCAGATGACCTGCTGCTGGATACGCAGGGAGCAACCATAGCTATCTTTGGCATGGGCAGGGTAGGCAGCGGCGCATATGACAAGATGCGCGAAATCCATGGCGAAACTGTGATCGGTGTCGACTTTGATGCCGAGCAGGTCAAAAGACACCAGTCGCTGGGCCACAAAGTGTTACAAGGCGATCCGAGCGACGCGGACTTCTGGGACAAAATAGAGCGAGATCACAGCATCAAACTCGTCATGCTGGCCCTGCCAAATCTTCAGGCTAATCTGGATGCTCTGGCAGAATTACGGGGAATTTCTTTCAGCGGACGTATTGCTGCAACAGCTAAGTATCCGGATGAGGTCGCTAGATTGCAACATTCGGGGGCAACCGCCGTTTTTAATTTCTATACAGAAGCGGGGGCAGGTTTTGCTGAGCACGTTGAGACGCAAATCCAGAACGGACTTTGAAGAATCCTGTAAATTTATTGATTCGACTCAAATCAGAATACAAATTAACGATTGTCCCGACCTGCCAACTATCGAGAAATGATAGAATTAGAGTTAAATAACGATTTTCTGGTTTAGTTATCTGGACCACCGAATCGTGCGGGCTGGTACTAGGTTAAAACCAAAGGCCGCACTACATTTGTGAGCATTGTTCACTCCTACAATCTAAGCGCAAAACTGCGAGGTAAAATATGTTAGTCGGTATCCCAAAAGAAATAAAAGATAATGAATATCGCGTTGGACTGTCACCCGAGTCGGTACGCGAAGTCGTCGCCCACGGCCATCAGGTTATTGTTGAAACCAATGCCGGTGCCGGCATTAGTGCCGATGACGAATCTTATAAACGAGCCGGTGCTGAAATTGTCGATACCGCGGAAGAGACTTTTGCGCGGGCGGATATGGTGGTAAAGGTCAAGGAACCACAGGCCGTAGAACGCGCCATGTTACGCGAAGGTCAAATTCTTTATACCTATTTACACCTCGCCCCCGATCCTGAGCAGACACGCGATCTGGTTAATTCCGGTGCAGTTTGTGTTGCTTATGAAACAGTTACTTCACCGCTGGGAGGCCTGCCTTTATTGCGTCCTATGTCTGAAGTCGCCGGACGCATGTCAATTCAGGCAGCAGCGCACAGCCTCGAAAAACCGCATGGTGGTATTGGTATGATTATGGGTGGTGTGCCGGGTGTGGATCCCGCCAAAGTGGTTGTTATCGGAGGTGGCGTAGTCGGCACTCATGCAGCACATATAGCTGTTGGCATGGGCGCGGATGTCTGGGTGCTTGATCGTTCCAACGATACCCTCGGACGTTTGTGGACGCAATTCGGTCGCTCGCTGAATACGGTTTATTCAACCAGGGATGCAATCGAACGTCACGTACTCGAAGCCGATGTGGTCATAGGCGGTGTGTTAATTCCCGGTGCCGCGGCACCCAAGCTGGTTACAGCCGAACACGTCAAAGCCATGAAGAAAGGCGCGGTGATGGTCGATGTCGCCATCGATCAGGGTGGTTGCTTCGAAACCTCGCATGCGACCACGCATAGTGATCCGACTTATGTTGTCGATGATGTAGTACATTACTGCGTCGCAAATATGCCTGGTGGCGTACCAAGGACATCTACATTCGCGCTTAACAATGCGACTCTTGCTGGTGCACTCGCATTAGCCGACAAAGGTTATAAACAGGCACTCAGTGACGATCCACATTTGCGTAACGGGCTGAACGTACATCACGGCGATATTACCTGCCGTGAAGTTGCCGAGGACCTTGGCTATGAATATGTCGAGTCGATGGTATCTATGGCGAAATAATCGCCTACCATCCGTGTTTCAAATGGACTGGGCCTGAAACAGAGTGGCTTGAGCCATAACCCAGTCGCGAAATACGGTGATTGGGGATTAAAAAATAATGCGTAGAAAATCTCGCAAGCAATCCATGGCTACGATTGAGCCAGCATTCCTTACTCGTAGAATTCCACCTTACGAGTTGCTATCCGAAGAGGCTTTGTCCAGCCTGGAACAACAGGCGGAATGGCTGCTGACTGAAATTGGAATAGAAATTCATGACGATCCAGTTGCACTTCAACTGTTTCGTGAAGCAGGTGCGAGTGTTAAAGGCCAGCGTTTGCGCTTTGATCCCGGGCATATCAGAGCATTGTGTGAAACGGCACCGAAAACCTTCACTATGCATGCGCGAAACTCGAAAAAAAATCTTGAATTCGGTGGTGATAATCTGATTTTCGGTGCCGCCTACGGCTCACCCTTTGTCACCGACCTGGAAGGCGGTCGTCGTTACGGCACCATCGAGGATTTTCAGAATTTTGTCAAACTGACGCACATGTCACCCTGGCTTCATCACCAAAGTGGCACTATTTGCGAGCCAACCGATGTTGCTGTCAACAAGCGCCACCTCGACATGGTTTACGCTCACCTGAGATATGGTGATCAGGCGTTTATGGGTTCGGTGACAGCAGCAGAACGTGCTGAAGATTCGATCGCGATGGCGAAAATCGTATTCGGTGAAGAATTTATGCGCGATCATCTCGTCGTTCAGGGCAACATTAATGTCAACTCGCCACTGGTTTACGATAACACTATGACCTCGGCATTACGTACTTACGCGCAGGCCGGGCAGGGCAATGTCATTTCATCGTTTATAATGAGCGGTGCGATGAGTCCGGTTACGCAACCCGCCCTGATAGCGCAATGCCACGCTGAAGTAATGATCGGTATTGCATTGACTCAGCTGGTCTGTCCGGGTGCGCCAGTTGTTTATGGTAGTTTCCTGACAACGATGGATTTGAAATCGGGTGCACCAACTTTTGGTACTCCGGAATCAACCCTGGCGACTCTCGCAATAGGTCAACTGGCGCGTAGGGTTGGTATACCGTTCCGATGTGGTGGTCACCTGACTTCGTCTAAACTGGTCGATGCCCAGGCAATGCTGGAGTCAGGTAATGCAATGAACTGTGGCGTTATGTCCGGTGCAAATTTTATCTTCCAGGCAGCAGGCTGGTTAGAAAGTGGGCTGACGATTGGTTACGAAAAATTTGTCATTGATGCAGAGCAGTGCGGTGCGCTGGCGCGGGTTATTCAGGGGCTTGAGTTCGATCAGGAACAGTTTGCAAGGGATGCATATCTCGAAAATGGAATTGGAAATTCCTTTCTCGGATCTGAACACACTATGCGACACTACAGGGCGGCCAATTTTGATGCAGAGCTCTGTGACCCCAATTCATTTGAGCAATGGCGTGACGAAGGTGGCAAGGATATGCAGCAGCGTGCGCACTATAAATATAAAAAAATGCTGGCGGAATACGAGATGCCGCCAATGGATCAGGCTACAGATGAGGCTTTGCTTGAATTTATTACACGGCGTAAATCATCTATGGATGATATGTGGTATTGAAGTTCTGGATCAAAACACCCCGCTACGCTTCAACGCCATATACTCATCAACCAGCGTGATATGCATTTGTGAAGCTGGTGTGTCGATGACAATAACATTGTTACCCCTTAATTCACTGTGTAAAGCCGATTGTTTTTGAATTTGCTGACTGGCGCCGCAGTATCTAAGCGCTTCGTC
>JAAEOZ010000810.1 GCA_024222685.1 Gammaproteobacteria bacterium
AATTCCATTAAGCCGAGCTCGTTACGGATTTGTTTACCTTCGTCTATTACAGCTTGCCACCAGTTGGGTTGACGATAGGTAAGCGAGTCCCTGGCTTCGGCAGCGCTAGCCGCAAACCAGTTGGCGTGTTCCTGACCGAAAGATGCACCGAATACCGCATTGGCGTCCCGTAGGCGGTCGTATATGGCGGGTTTGTGAATCGGTCGGCCAACGTCAAATTCCTGATAAGGGAACATTTTCTCCGAGCGATTTTGGTAAAAGTAGCGCGTGGTTTTTTCGGTGTAGGATTTATCTGCCCAGTCACCGAATCTGGCCACATCCCAGCAGGAAATGTCGATTTCAGGCTCGCCCTGAATAATCCACTCGGCCAGTACGCGGCCGATTCCCGCAGCCTGATTGAATCCGGCCATTACGCCGTTTGCGCAAAAGTAATTGCGTAGGGATGGATGCGGGCCGATCAGTGGGCCGAGATCCGGTGAGAATATCATCGGGCCATTAATAATACGTTTAATTCCGGCGTCGGCCAGGCAGGGCATGAGCTCGACCGATTTCTCGAAATTCCAGTCCATACGCGAGAGATCTTCATCGAGCAATTCGTGACCGAAGTCGAGTGGCGTACCCTCGACGGCCCAGTGTGTACAGGTTTTTTCGTAGGCGCCAAGTAGTAATCCCTGGCCTTCCTGGCGTGCATAAACGCCTGTTTCATTGTCGTTGATCTGTGGTAGTTCGAAGTCGAGGCATTCAATTTCTGGCATGTTATCAGTCACCAGATAATGGTGCTCTACTGGTACCAGTGGTAACTGTATGCCTGCTAACGAAGCTACCTCCCGCCCCCAGAGACCTGCTGCATTGACCACATATTCGGCGTGAACGCTGCCATTTTCAGTAACGACATCCCAGCTGCCATCGGCACGTTGTGTCGTCGCAGTTACCGGGCATTGTCGGTAGATAGCAGCGCCTAGCTGCCTTGCTGCGGCAGCGAAAGCCTGGGTAGCGGATGCCGGATCGACGTGGCCACCTTCTTCTTCCCAGAGGGCGGCAAGCATCTGTCTGGTATCCAGAAACGGCACCTTCTGACGCGCTTCATCGAGAGAAATAAAATGACTCTCGATACCGAGTCGACGGCAGGCGCTGCGCATCATGGCGTTGCTATCAATTTCGTCCTGGCTACGGCAGATATTGATACCACCGGTAAAATGGAAACCGCATGACTGATCCGATTCCTTCTCCAGTTCGCGATATATCTGAAAGCCGTAACGGTGAATTTCTGCCGCAGTATTGGGTCGCGTGATGGTAAAAAGACCCCCAGCCGCATGCCAGCTTGAGCCGGAGGTTAATTCACTGCGCTCAATCAATATGGCATCGGGCCAGCCGTTTTTAGCGAGATGGTATAACACCGAGCAGCCGACTATGCCGCCACCGATGACTACCACACGAGCTGTAGTTTTCATGATTGCTTTTGTTCTCCACTGGTATGGGCGGCAAAAGTTGACACACCCCAGCTAATGTCTTTTTCGATCAGCCGAGCAGCGCTTGCCGCATTTCGTGATCGAATTGCACTGGCAATTTGGCTATGAAGAACCTGCCATTCATCGGGCATATTCTGGCTTCGAACGACCTGCGCCAGATAGGGGCCGGTTAGCGCCCACAGGCGTTCGATGGACCAGAACAGCTCCTCATTCTGACTTGCTGCGTAAATAGAGAAGTGAAAATTATAATTTCGCACAATGTAGTTTTCGTTGCCGCCGGTTTCGATGTCGTTCACCATCATATGGGCCAGTGCTTCGAGATCGTCTATTTGAGTAGCAGTGAGATTGGGCACCGCGAGTTCGGTAGCAATGCCTTCAAGGCGGGCTCGTAGAAAAAATTGATCAGCGACTCGCTTTGAGTCCAGTTCAGCAACTTTATATGAGCGTTTTACTGAAGATTGAAGCAGGCGTTCAGACGCAAGCCGTGCCAGTGCTTCTCTTACCGGCATGGTGCTGGTACCCATTTTTCTGGCCAGCGAGCGAATCGACAATACGCTGCCGGGAAAATATTCACCTATGGTTAAGGACCATTTCACGCTCTGGTAAATACGGTCATTAAGCGGTGCCTGGGCAACGCCTTTTGTAATTTTGCGTTTGTCAGTTGTCTTCATTGCTATACCCAATGGTGGCGCAGTAAAAGATGATTTAAATATTCACCAAACGACTGGGCGTAGGATCGCTCAACCAATATGTGCAGATTAGTGTTATCGTCCCACCATAATAAACAGGCGTACTGGCCCAGACGACAACGCAGACTACCGGTTTTTTTATCGATAGTATTGTTCAGGTCAACGGACACATAAAGGCCTGCAAATTCAAAAGGCTGGCCGCCTGTCAGGCAAAATTCGCGGTAGCCATGGCTGATATCGGTTAGCAGTGTGTTATAGGCCGCATCTGCCTGAGGTAATGCCAATGATTCAGACATTAGAAATCCCCGGCTCGGTGATAATAGAATAAATCGCCATTGATTCTGTTGTAACACGCTACCTGACTGTGGTTTTTCTTTGAAAACCTGCTGTACATAATCAGCAAGATTATGCGAGTGATTCGACTGAATCGACCAGATATATCGTGTACTAATTTCATTAATCGATAAATGCCTGTCGAAATCATTCATGCAGTCGCTGCCCTTTTTCATCATAAAAACAGGGAGGTCGAATAGTGACTTCAACCGACTGTTGCTTTATCGGAGACACTGCCCAGAGATTTTCCTGGTGACGCCTGTGACCGTTTTCTAACAAAGCCAGGGCAATGGGTTGCTGTAAACTGGGGCTGAAAACCGATGCAGTCAGTCTTCCTTTCGAAACCTGTAGAATGCCTTCCTTCCACGGTCGATCACATAAATGTGCAGCTTCAGGGATTTGGCTCACACCGTCAACTGGAGACAGACCAACTAACTGTAAACGAGATGTATGATGCAGTGCCGGTCTTTGTAACAGGCTTGATCCAATAAATGATTTTCTAGTAGATAGCATTCTCCCAAGACCAAGATCTGACGGTGTTGTGCGCCCATCTATTTCAGTACCGATTGAAAGGTGCCCTTTTTCAATACGCAATACGTCGAGGGTTTCGAGGCCATAAGCGGTTACCCCGTTATCCTCTCCGCGTTTCATTACGGTGTCGAACAGCCAGTTCGCGTATCCTGCAGGGACATTGATTTCATAGCTTAGTTCGCCGGAAAAGCTCACGCTAAATACCCGGCATGGAACTTTGTCTTCCAGTTTACCCTGGCGCACAGATGCGAAAGGGAAATCATCGCGAGCTACTGGAAAATCAGGTTTCAGTTTCTGTAATAATATTCGAGCTTTTGGCCCCGCGATGGCGAGAGACGCCCAGTGATCCGATACCAGTGTGATCTGTACGTCGAGCTCAGGCCAGTGCAATTGCAACAACCTGTTCATCCAGCGCCATACCGCAGATGAGTTGGCGGTTGTCATGGTTACCAGAAAATGCTCAAGGTCTAGTTGTGCTACAGTGCCGTCATCCCAGATGATGCCGTCTTCGCGCAGCATGATGGCATATCGCAATCTACCCGGTTCGATGCTGTCGAGATTATTACAATAAATGCGTGACAGGAACTCAGGTGCATCCTTGCCTCTGACATCCACTTTGCCGAGCGTGGACATATCGACACATCCTACCCGATTGCGCACAGCCAGTACTTCGCGCTGAATGGACTGTTGCATAGTTTCACCGGGCTGAGGGAAATAGCGTGAATAAATCCAGTCCCCTGAAGTCTGGAAAACACATCCCGCTTTTTCAAATACCGAATGGAAAGCGGTACGCCGGGTCGGTGTCATATGCTGATCTACTTCGGCGCCGACTAGAGCGCCTATGCTAACCGGTGAATAGGGTGGGCGAAAACTGGTATGTCCGATGCTATGTCCAGCATGCCCGGTGATGTGTTCGAGTTCCCCAATGGCATTAACCCAACTGGTTTTACCCTGGTCAGTGCCCATGCCTAAGGTAGTGTAGCGCTTAACTAACTCAACATGCTGGTATCCTTCCTGTGCTGCCAATTCGAGGTCACTGCGCAGAACATCGTTTTGATAGTCAACGAAAGTCATGCCGCGAGCTTTATGGCGGGTTTGTCGGGATGCGGAATGAGAGATTTCAGACAGAGTATGACGAGATGTCAGGGACTGAATCTGGGCGATAGCATTTAGAGCCTGCCTATGCCCATCTTCGATACAATCGGCAAGCTTATCAAGGCCCCGCGCGGCACCGCTACAGAGAACCAGACCAGACTGCTCAGGAGGCAAAAGCCTGCCGTCTATCGAATCATAACTTAGCCGTTCACCCAGTTGCGCGAGTAATTGTGCATTCGGATTCCAGCCTGCAGAGACGCACAATAAATCGCATTTGATGCTCCGCCTGTTGCCATTTATATCGATGATATTGACACGGCTTAGCCGATGCCATCCATCGGTGCCACAGATGTGCTCACCATCATGTAACTCGCCCGCTATTTCTATATTTGCGTGTAATAATGCCTGGCGGGTTAGCTCGCTTTCATCTGCACTGGTGACTGCGAGCATTGCTCGCTTACCGGGTTTTACTGCATAACGGTAAATGTACTGCCGAAGCGAAGCCGCGAGCATAATACCCGGACGGTCATTGTCAGCAAACTGTAGCGGTTTTTCGGTGGCGCCAGTGGCCAGCAGGATTCGTTTAGCACGAACTCGCCAGCTAATCGAATCCACTGCCAGTGTATCGCGCTCAATTGCCATCACGCATCCATGGTCGTATTGTCCGAATACGAGGCAATTTGCCATTACTCGGATATTTGAATTTTGCTCGATACTTTCCAGAGTCTGTTGCCGCCATTGATCTGTCGTCATCGAATCTATACTGGTTTGTTCCCACAGGCTGGAACCGCCGAGTAAATGATCCTGCTCCATGAGAACAACCGAGATATTTTTATCCGCCGCAGCGAGTGCTGCGGCGAGACCGCTGGGACCGGAACCGATGATTAACAGATCACAATGGCATTGACGTCGGTCATAGCTTTTAGTGTCGGGTTTTATGGATGCCTGACCCTGACCGGTAGCATGGCGAATAATTTTTTCGTAACATTGATGCCACCAGCTCTTCGGCCACATAAAGGTCTTGTAGTAAAAGCCGGCCCCGAGCAAAGATGCCCCCAGTTGCAGCAGGGCAGCGATATCAAACTCGACGCGCGGCCAGCAATTCTGACTTCTTGCGATCAGGTCCTTCTGAAGGCGAACTTCGGTAGCTTTTAAATTGGGGACAGGGACATTATGTTTGTCGTGACAGGTGATCAGGGCACTTGCTTCTTCAAGACCGGAAGAAAGAATTCCCCTTGGGCGATGATATTTTATAGACCTTGCCACCAGGCTGATATTGTTTGCCAGTAGTGCCGAAGCCAGGCTATCGCCAGGGTGGCCCTGCAACAGCCGACCATTAAATGAAAAGTAAAGTGCCTGGTTTCGATCGATATTGCCACCTTGCTGTAGTCTTTGGGTCTGCATTAAGTATGACCCTTATTGGATATGACCGGGTTCTGGAACTCGTGCGTATGGATGTTGCGTTGAAGCTTGATCCAGCATTCGCAACCTGCCGTATGAAACCAGATTTCTGTGACATTGCTTTCGATTGAGTCGGGCAGATGGATTGCTTCGTGCCATTGTGTTAAATCGGCCTGTAACGCCGGGGAATCGATTGCACGACCGCCATAGTCGAATTCGCTCTCATCGCGATCGCCACAGTGGGGGCAGGGAACTAACAGCATGATCTTTAATGCAACCAGGGGTAGGGGCCAATACCGGAGTCGTCGATTAACCGGCCTTCAGCGAATCGATTGAGGGCAAAAGGTTTTAACATTTCCGGTAGCTGGCCGTCGGCGAGTAATTCGGCCAGTTTCCAGCCCACAGCCGGTGTAGCCTTGAATCCAGCGTAGCCCCAACCGCAATTGACAAATAAATTATCTATTTCAGTGGCACCAACGATTGCGTTGCCGTCCATCGGTATGTCTGCTGTGCCTGACCAGTGGCGCATCAACCGTAGATTGGACAGAAATGGAAACATCTGTACCACGCGTTTCAATGTGTCCTCTATGCGAGCGAAGCTGCCGCGTCTGGCACTAGAAATGTAGCCATCGGTTGCACCGCCCATCACCAGTTCCCCTTTGTCACTCTGGCTGATATAAGAAAGGCCGGCGTTGTAGTTAACAACATGATCGAGCACCGGTTTTACCGGTTCGCTAACAAATGCCTGCACATTAATTAATTCGAGTGGTAAAGGTATGCCAGCATCCGCCAGTAGCCTGGCCGAACCGGCCGACGCCGCGACTAAAATTCGATCAGCCGAGATTTTGCCCTGGCCAGTTATTACAGCTGTTGCTTGTCCATTGTTAACCTGAATCGAATCCACAGCACAGTTTTGCTGGATATGAATTCCCTGATCACTGGCCTGCCGCGCAAAACCCCAGGCGACTGCATCGTGTCGAACCACGCCGCCTTCGGGCTGGAATAATGCGCCACTGATGGGGAAGCGTGTCTGTTTGCTGAGGTTGAGCGAAGGAATCTTTTCTGCGATTTGACGACGCGTGAGTATCGATGCCGAGGCACCGCCGAGGCACATGGCATTGGCACGTAACATGAAGTGTTCCAGTTCACCGTCGGAATGGGCCAGATCGAGGTATCCTCGAGGGGAATACATCAGGTTGAAATTGAGTGCCTGGCTTAGCGATCCCCATAATTCGAGGGCGAAGTTTTTCAGTGCAAAACTGGCGGGCAGAAGGTAATCAGAGCGTACCATAGTGGTATTTCGAGCGGTGTTTCCACCACCAATCCAGCCACTGTCGATGACCAGAACATCGTTTATGCCATGATTTTGAGACAGATAATAAGCCGTTGCAAGCCCATGCCCACCGGCACCGACGATGACGATGCTGTAATGTGATTTCAGGTTTTTGGGCGCAATGATCTGCGGCCAGTGCTGGTGATTGCGAAGTGCCTGTTGTGCCAGTGAAAGTATCGAGTAGCGCATGTGGCGGCCTAAAATCATCTTTAGATCAACTCAACCAGGCATCATTTTCGGTGGCGATTATCAGCGAAGGCCCGGCGTGTTTGCCTGCTGCCTGAAATGCTTCGCGGAACTCAGCTTCGCTGTTTACCTTAACGCCAGGGCATCCGAAGGCTTCTGCCAGTTTGATGAAATTCGGCGCAATGGGGTTGACGCCGATTTCGGGGATGCCACGTTTGACCATGCCATCGCGAATCATCGCGTAGCTGTGGTTATGCCAGATGATGACAGGAATAGTCAGTCCTTCTTCCACCGCAGTAGCCAGCTCGTTAACGGTGAACATAAAGCCACCGTCGCCAACCAGTGCAACTACTGTCTTTTCCGGCCTCGCCAGTTTGGCACCGATTGCACCGGGCAGGGCACAGCCGAGAGTGCCAAAACCAGCCGCGTAAAACCAGGTCCGGGGTAATCGTGTTTTCATCGCCGCAGTGCCGGTATACACCAGTTGTGTAATATCGCCCATGATGATTGCGTCGTCATCGAGTTCATCTCGCAATGCATCGAGTAGTCTAATATGCTGACGTTCAACATCGCTATAGTCGGCAATTTGTTGCCTGCGTACTGTTTCCAGTTCTGCGGTGGTATTTTGACCTTTTGTGATGATATTTCTGTTTTCAAGTGCATCAATCAATTGTGCGCAGGCAGTCTTTGAATCTCCCAGAATGGCGATGCTGGCCGGGAAAGCATCGCTGAATCTGGCGGGATCGATATCGATTCGAATGACTTCGCCTTTCACCGGTAAATCGTAAATAAAACTATCGGCCTCAGCCAGTTCAGTACCGATTGCAAGAACTACTTCGGCTTTGCCCAGATAATCATGCACCGCGGGGCTGATGATCCCGCCACCAAGGCTCAGCGCATGATAATCGCTGATAACGCCCTTGCCAGCATTAGAGGCAATAACACCCGTATTGAGAATTTCAGCAAGTTGGGTAACTTCGACGCTAGCATGTTGTGCTCCACCACCAACCACCAGCACTGTTTTTGAAGATGCTGCAAGCATTGATGCTGCTGCATTGATACTGGCCGGAGATGGCATGGGCAGGTCAGGCGAAGGATAAACCTGCCAGTCCTGCTCGACAGGCATTTCCATTACATCAATAGGTATAGCGATATGTACCGGTCTTGGTCGTGCGGATTTAAATATGGTAAATGCGTGACCGATAAGCTCAGGTACCTCACAGGGGTCGTGGACCATCGCACTGAAAGCGGTAATCGGTCGAGTAATAGCGCAAAGATCAGTCGTTTCGTGCAGGCGGCCCCAACCTTTGCCGAGTGAAGCGCTATCGTTAGCACTGGATATCACCAGCATTGGAATTGAATCGGCGTAAGCCTGACCGATACCGGTGGCTGCGTTGGTAACGCCGGGGCCGGTGATAATAGTACATACGCCGGGCTTACCGGTGACACGAGCATAGCCATCGGCCATGAAACTGGCGCCTTGTTCATTGCGAGGCGTAACGGCCCGTACATTGCTTTTTTCGATTCCCCGGTAGAGTTCAAGGGTATGCTCTCCGGGAATCCCAAAAACAGTGGTCACACCGTATGATTCCAGCAGATGCATCAAAGCTTCACCGCAAGATTTGCTCATTAATTTCATGCCCAAGGGTTAGTTTATTAAGGTATTACCGCAGAACCGATGCTACTTTTATAATTGTCTCTCGTCAATTACTGTGATCACAGTTATACTAATATTTATCTTTTTACACGGGCAACAATGCATGGCAATTTCTCCCAGGCAAGGTCTGGCAGCTATCGATTACTATATGGTTGGCATATCGAAACTCCCGGGCTGGGATGATCCGGTCAAGCTTTCGTCAAACGAATCAGTGCTCGGCATGAGCCCGGCCGCAATTGAAGCAGCACAGAGAGCGATTCCAGATAGTCACCTGTATCCTGAAGTCGATACCGAAATACTGGCTGAAGCTCTGGCAGAGAGATATCGGCTCAATCCTGACTGGATGGCGTTCGGCCCGGGCTCGGATGAAGTATTGCAGCGCATAGTTAATACATTTTCCGGTCCCGGTGAGGAGTTGGTGCATAGTAAAAATGCCTATATGCAATTTCCCATTTATGCCAAAGTAGCGGGCGCGACACCGGTAGCTGCTGATGACAACGATTTTCATTATGATGTCGATAAAATCCTGTCGAAAGTGAACAATAACACCCGTATTGTGCTGCTGGCCAATCCTGACAACCCTTCCGGTAGTTGTTTGTCGGCAGGCGAAATACGTCGATTGCATGCAGCACTTCCCGGTAATGTGTTATTAATTGTCGACTCGGCCTACGATGAATTCGCGGGCGCTGACGATTATGAATCAGCGACCAATCTGGTACACGAGTATGACAATGTCATCGTTACGCGAAGTTTTTCCAAAGTTTATGGCATGGCCGGTCTCAGGCTCGGCTGGTGCTATGGGCAACCTCAATACATTGAGGTAATGACCAGAATTGGGCCTTCTTTTCCGATAAACACGGCTGCTTTTGCAGCAGGTATTGAGGCGGTAAAGGATACCGCCCATGTTGACAAAGTGCTGGCACATAATCGCCGATGGATTGAAGAACTGAGCCGGCAATTTACCACTATGGGGCTTAAGGTTTACCCGAGTCAGACCAATTTTATTCTGGTCGGGTTTTCTACCGAGGCGGGAAAGACGGCGAGTGAGGCAAATACCTGGTTGAATGAAAACGGCATTATCCCTCGCCAGTTTGCGCTGGATGATTTTAGTAACAAGCTACGATTTACAGTCGGCAAAGATGATGGCATGGAGAAGACGATTGCGGTAATGCGCGAGTTCCTGAATCGTTAGCAAAACCCATTTAGTTAATCCCACACATAGCATTTGCTGGTTCCATGACAGGTGCCCGGTAAAATCGATTCGCACCTGCGATCGCAATATACCCCCAGAGTAAGCATTCCTTTTCTTTTCCATTAAAGATTCACGCAAGCAAGCCGATACGTGATCCATAGTAGAAAGTCCTCGTAATCTACAGACTTTTAACTATATAGATTGTCTAGTTTTGAATTTTGCCAAACAGTGGGTCAAATGAATTACAAATATATCGATAGAGTTTACATCTTTATACCGGCTGGTCTGGGCGTAGTTTCGTTTGCGGCACTACTAGTTGGTATGGAGGCATCCTTAAACAGTGTCTTGATGGGGTTGACCCTGCTGGTATCGAGTATTGTCGGTGGTTTTCATCTAAAACGAACTCACGAGGCTTCACTCCGCGCAGAGGAGACTCGGAAAATTACCACTCAACCCGAAATAGAGCAGTTGAAGGTATATACCGATCCTTATGAATCTATTCTTAACAGGGTGATGCCTATATGGTCCCGTCAGATTGAAACATCGCGTACTCAGACCGAACAAAGTGTCGTAAAGCTGACCCAGCGTTTTTCGGGAATGAAAAATCGCCTGGAACAGGTTATTAGCAGTTCCGTGAACGGTGCTGAACGGTTTACCGGCAGTAGCGGGGTAATTGATTCGCTGGATACCAGTCATGCTTCACTGCAGACGGTGATTAACTCCCTTGAGGACGCTTTGAAGGAAGAGGAAGCTTTGCTCGAACAGATGCGAGATGTTGCAGCACAGGCCGGGGAGCTGGATGCATTGGCGGCCAGCGTAGGTCAAATCGCGGAGCAGATCAATTTGCTGGCTCTGAATGCGGCAATCGAAGCTGCCAGAGCTGGTGACTATGGACGAGGTTTTGCGGTGGTGGCTGACGAGGTGCGCAAGTTAGCATCGCAGTCCTCTGCAACAGGAAAAAATATACGAGGCAAGGTGGATTCCATCACCGGTTCGATGAGCTCAACACTGGAAAATGCCGAGCAGTTCTCCAGCTTGAGTGCCGAAAACACACATCTCGGTAAAGAGACTATTGAATCAGTTTTTACCAGCTTGCGCGAAACCATTACCGCCTTACAGGAAGATGGCGTAGGCCTGAGGTCAGCAGGGGATGGAATCCGCGAAGAATTATCCGAAGCTCTTGTCAGCTTCCAGTTTCAGGACCGAGTCAGTCAGATTTTGATGCATGTCAGAGAAGATTTTGAAAAGCTGAGTGGTGCCCTGAATTCATATATTCCCGATCAGGATGACAACGGAGTGATTAAACCGCTGGATGTGGATGCCCTGATTAATGAAATGCTTTCCAACTATACGACTGAGGAAGAGCGCGAAAACCTTGGTGACGATAATGTTGTTATTGAAAAATCAGGTGGTGCATCCGAACTTACCTTTTTTTAATATCCGGAGTACAAAAACCAATGTCAAAAACAATCCTTGTAGTAGACGATTCAACCTCGATCAGGCAACTAGTCAGTATGTCTTTAAAAGATGCAGGGTTCGAGGTTATCGAAGCCTGCGATGGAAAGGATGCACTCTCGAAACTGGCGGGGCAGAAGGTCCATCTCATCGTCAGCGATGTAAATATGCCGAACATGGATGGTATTACCCTGGTAAAAGAGGTGAAGGCACATCCTCAGTATAAATTTACTCCTATTATGATGCTGACCACGGAATCACAGGAAAGCAAAATGCAGGAAGGCAAAGATGCGGGCGCCAAAGCCTGGCTGACAAAGCCTTTTCAAGCCGATCAACTACTGAACGCCGTTTCCAGGCTGGCTTAAACGGTTTATTCATTTTAACGGTAATTAATTATGGGAATTGAAATTAAATCAGACGATGGCTATTGCCAGGCCCGTATTGAGGGCGATATGACAATTTATACCGCAGGCGAATATCGTGAAACTCTGCTTACGCAGTGTCATAGCCGCGGCGGTCTGGAACTCGACCTGGAACATGTTAGTGAGATAGACACCGCCGGGTTGCAACTCCTGATTGCGTTAAAGAAACATCTTGATGATACCGAGTCAGGTCTGCAAATAAAAAAATACAGTGAAGCTGTGCAGAAAGCCCTGGTGCTAACACAGCTGGAAACTGCTTTTAATGATCGAATTGGGGAGACAGAAAAATGAGCACACCCGAAGACACCTTCCGAGAGGAAGCCGGCGAGTTACTGGCAAAGCTGGAAGCCGCCCTGCTGGAACTGGAAGACCGGCCCAATGACGACGAGTCAGTCGATCAGGCTTTTCGCGCTATGCATACCATTAAAGGTTCCGGTTCTATGTTCGGATTCGACAAGCTTTCAGAATTCACCCACCACCTCGAAAATGCATTCGACCTGGTACGCAGTGACGACCTGCAGATTACCAAAGAACTGATTAGTATTTCGCTAGGTTCCAGTGATCATATCCGCAAATTACTGGACGAAATCGATCCATCCCCCG
>JAAEOZ010000811.1 GCA_024222685.1 Gammaproteobacteria bacterium
ACAGCCATGTAGTTGAGCAAAAGTATATTCACCAGTAGATTTGGATTGTTTGCCGCAGGAGACGAAGAAGTGACCACCGACGCATCTGCCGACATTCGGCCAATTTGACGATGTAATTCGGCTATGCGCCCATTGCTCGATAGCACAGGTGCTCCCGAAGGGCTATAGACAAGGAAAAACGAAGCCGCAGTCGACGAGTTATCGCCGGTCCATACGCCTTTGCCACGGCCACCGAGATTGAGGGTTTCACCGGCGCCCGAACTTGTGGAGTTGTCGGCCGAACCGTTGCTGGCGACAGAACCGTCGCTGAAGACGTAGATCATTAACGGTTTACCGAGTCTTTGGGCATAGTTCAGGCATGCACCGATGCAACGGCCAGCACGTAAGTCGCGGTTTTCGCCGACGGTGCGATCACCGGTATGATAATCATAACCACCCATGGTAATACAACCGCCAGCCGCGTAGCCATTGAGCACCATTTTCATTACCGAGGCGGTTTTGCTGAATTCATTATCCAGGAATTCGGTGTTGGAGAAAATCGCCTGGATTTCCGGGTCTAATGTCGGGTCCACAGATGGAAGTGGCGCAAAACGGTCGACAATGTCGGCCGTTTTCAGATAGCCGCAGCGCACCAGGTCCTTGATGACTTTGTCTTGCGCGTCACCGAGACCGGTGCTGACCAGACCGCCCGGATCATTTCTTAGTTTCTTATGGCTGATTCGTGCCATCGACTCCACCACTGCAGTGATATCATCGGCACCGAGAATACCGGTCAAATTACCAACATCGACCATGCCGGTCACATCACTGGGTCGGTCTACTTTTGTTGGCCGTACTTCCAGGTTAATCTGTGCCGCAGGCGCGAGCGAATTGCCGCCCGAATCGGTACTGCGAGAGCCAATAAGGTCAACAACACTGCCTTTTGCCCCCGTCATCGCTATGCCATATAAAGGATTATGTGGATTGTTGCCTGTATCGTTATCCGATCGGGCCGGTATTATGCAACCATCAATATTTCCCAACGAAGCGCCAGCTTTCTCCAGAATACCGAGCAACATAGCGCTATCGGCATGAAACAATAGATTTAGCTCATCGTTGACGAAATTATTGGCGGCGCTGGCATTGAGCAGGGTGACACCCGTGCTGTCCAGACCAGGCACCATGTCCCCCGGTATGCCGAGCTTGTTGTAGCCACCGGTTGACACTGTATCCATTTGTCCGCCGCCCTGACCAACCAGCACATTGGAACCCGCAAGATTGGCCCCGCCCGCCAGGTCGAAGCAAATAAATGGTACTTTCGCCGCACCGCTTAAACCACCAAGCGTGCATGCCGGTATCGAGTCAGCCAATGCCTGTAAATCCGAAGAAACCGCAGCCATGGCCGCATTCGGGTTGGTGAACAAACTGAAGACGCCACCGGTAAGAATAGAAGCCGAACCAGTCATAAACCCCTGCTTGATGAATTCCCGGCGAGTCACCGGGCGAGGGTGATCCTGGTGGCGTAACGGCGTGTCGGGGGTTAAGATTTTGTCGGTTTTCTTTACCATAATCGTGCGACCTATTGTATGAGCATGACGGCGCTACCGACGGCGGCGGCACAAACTGCTTTGACGATTTCCGCGGTGCGGGTAGTAGTATCACAACCCGGCAGGCATGATTGCATTTCAGTCATCAGACTGGAATAAGAGTCTCCGCTTAGCGCGGCGTCTAGATCAAGTGTTGTTGTGGCACCTAACATATCCCGTAATAACGACTCGGCGGGCTGGGTAGTCAAATTATCAGTAGCATTAGTCAGGTAAACGTTAGCAGCAGCTTCCAGCAGTGGGTCGAGTATTTGATTTCGCTTGGTAACTGTATTAAACGCAGTTGCTGCACCAGCACCGAAGTTAAATCCGCCGAAAAATCCCGGATTGGTGTCTACCAGTACGTCGCAGGAGGTTAATGCGAGTTGCGCGATAGCCATCTGATGTGAAGGCAGGAAGGCATCGATCGATTCCACCGAAGGCAATTGCTGACGATATTGCTGATAAACCGAATCGACACCGGGATTGCTAACTGAAATGCCAGTAATCGCAGCAATACTCGCATTGATTTCATCGAAGGTGCGCACACCGATATCGGATACGTTCGCTCCGTCTGGGCCAGGTGTCGGCGCTACGCCTGCAGGATCTAAAAATAGATTGGTATTTGTACCCAGTTTTTCAAACGTCAGAAAAAACTCATCGCTATCGATGCCTTTTTCTAGCGAAATGATGGTGCCTAAAGATGAAAGTAGCTGTCCACCTTGTGCGGTATAAAGGCCAGGGTCTACTGCTGTTTTGAGATTAGCGTATGCCTGACCAGCAATGGCTTCCTTACCATTTATGCCGATTCGCATGCTTTCGATATCGATGCTAACCGGTGTCCAGTCTGGATCAAGGTTAATGAATGTTGGTTTGTTAAACATATACGCATAGCTATCAAAAAGTGATACCTCGAAAAGTATATAAGAGTCGGGGATGCTGATCTGGTCTGCCACAGAAAACAATAGAAAGAATTTTTCGCCAACGCCGACATCAAAGTTCTGGGTAATCTGCTCCGCTGTTAAAATACGATTGTGTATAGCGACCATACGCAACTTTCCATTCCATATGCGATTATTCGAAACCTCGTTACCAAGAACTATGGCATAGGTATCATCCCAGTCGGTGATACTGGTGCTTACGGTAACTGGATCGGTTACATCAATCAGCTCGCCATTAACATATATGCTTCGTCCGTTAATCGGATCATAGCTGGCAACAACGTGTTGTAAACTGGACTGCAATATCTCGCCGGCATCCTCGGTCGATAAAAACTCTACTCCGTTTGCATCGGATTCATTGCTACGGTTGTATAAATCATAATTGTAAAGTGCTTGCCCAAGAGTGAAATTCCTTCTCACTGCACCAGCAGAATAGCTGATAATATTGGCATCCTCCTGGGTGACATTGGCTGGTATGGCCCAGGTTTCTATGGAATATTCGCCTGTTGAGCGAATAAAGTCGTGTATTTTTTTACTGGTGTTTGTGTCACCCTGGGCTTTACCTCCGGTCAAATCAATACCAAATTCGCTGAGCCATCCATAGCTTCCACTGAGAGATAAATTTATCGCGGGCTCGATACCACTGGTATCGAACGCAGTGGCACCCGAACCAGCTTTAAATTCCCAGATGGCCACCAGGTTACTCTCATGTCGATTACCGCCTGAGGCTACGATACCATCGGTGAGATTCAATGCCTTGCTGGTTACCAGGTCAGGATCAACAGCAGTCAGCGCGATTGCATTGGCAAATGTCTCGATAGCACTTTGCATTGTAGCGGCATCATTGTCACAACTGTTTGTCCAGCAGTTATGAAACTCTTCCTTAAGTCTGACGACGAGACGAGACTTATCTGGTGTATCGATGTTGATTTTAGGCTTGGCCGCCTCATAGGCGGTAGTCGGGTCTGCGTTGGCAAAAAATGGTGATATTGGAAGTGATATCGAATCGTCGTGGCATTCCTGGCAATGGGCAGTCAGTAACGGATGTACTGTGTCTTCAAAACTGTTGGGAGCATTGTCATCGTGGGCGACAGGGAAAGTCTTCGAATCTCCGGGATCCTTAATAACAGGTGCTGTGAGCGGGATCTGTCTGGTCGTAGAACTGGAACTGCCTCCGGCCCAGTTGATAATCATTTGCTCAATACTATCGGCACAGGCGATGTCTGAAGTCAGCCAGCAGTTATGCCCTCCACCAACTCTGGTAACCATAAGAGATTGAGATGGATCAGCCAGATTAACAGTTGGAACAGCCTGAGAATAGGCAGTATTGATGTCATTGGGATCGACAATAGTCGGATCCTGGTCCTGTCCATGACATTGCCCACAACGATTTTGTGCCTTCAGGTTTTCCCAGACATTTGTCTGAAACGCGCGTACGTCGTCGGTTGCTGGAGGTGGTCCGCTATAGGACAAACTGGCAGAATTTATATCGGGGTTTTGCTGCGTTCCACTACCACCACCGCAGCCGTAGATGAGAGCTGTTAGAGAAATGATTATTACCAGATATAACCGATTCATATCATTAACTCCCTTTACACCAGGCAGCGGTGTCGCTGAAAACCTGCTTCATGTCGTATCCGCTGGATATAAAGTCAGGAATCATATTGGAGTCCCGTTCGGTGCGGTCTGTAGCGTAGTTGTTAGGGTCGCGTAAGCATACGGCTTTGAAAACCTTGTCGACCTGACACTGCACAAAAGCATCAGTGTGGGCTAGTTCTACGCCCATGCTCTTCAGGCCGGTACCGGTGGCATTGCCTTTGCTATCGAATTCTCCGGCATGGTTCCAACCAAGGTAGGCATTTGGCCCATTGCGCCAGTAATTTATCCAGCTATCGTCGGTGTTGATGTGACCTGATGGAAAAACGGATGAATTGATTAAATGTTTGGCTTGAACAACGCCGGGTGTGTAGCTTAACTGCCCGGATTCGACATCGGTACTGTATTCGAAATTATAGTAAGCGTAAGCACTGTCAAGGCCATCCATGCCAGCGTGACATCCGACGCAATTGTTCTGATAGATACGGCTATCGCCACCCGGGCTGCGGGAAACATCCTGACGGACTTTGTCAGTAGCCCTGGATACATCTTTTATTTGTTCCAGATCGATGCAGAGGTGGTTACGCATGGTGAATTGAATCATCGTGCGATTGGTACCATCGACGAAAAAAGCTCTGGCCGCGGCGCGAGTGGTAATCGCACCTGCTGTCCCTGAAACAGGAAGACCGGTTACTGAAGACTGTGTCTGTTGCTGTAGTACCGCGCTCAGATCCTGTGATTCCATTGCTTCGTAGTAGGCGTTGCTGGTGTTGGAGTAATTCGAAGCTGTGCTATCGGTGTAAATAATATCGCCATAAAGGATTTCGCGAAAATCTATGCCATCACGCACCATGCCGATTACTGTCGCGGTGTAATCGTTTAAGGGTACGAAAACGTCCTGCTCTTCATTAGTCCACGGCGCAGCGAAGTTTTTTATGGTGACATTGTAAAATGATGCCGCACCAGACGCTGAACTGATAGCGTAACTGGCCGCCGACTTTCCGCTGGCATCTCCTAGCAAAAGAGTTTCCATTGCATTAATATCGGAATTTGTAGCGGGAACTCCAGTCAATCGGTCGTGCATACGCTTGGCCTGACGACGTTCCAGATCTCCTCCCAATACAGTCTGGCTGAAGATAAAAATCAATCCTATGCTCAGTAAGAATCGATATGATTTCTGATGCATTTCAGGTTCCTTTTTTACAGTCATCTCAAGTTTTGGCTAATATCTGTGCATTTAATTTAGCACGCGATTAAGTTGGTAAGTAGCTTGCGTGCTCGGTAATAGTTCACAAACTAACAAATTAAAACGGAATCAAAATTGATTACTGATAAGCTAATATTCATTAATCAGCGGTGTATCACGTTTTTGAAATTACCTATTTATATGGTAGATGCTAATTACAGATATCGGCATACCGTTGATAGGCGATTTATAACAGCCCGTCTGGAATCACTAATTGAAAATCTACTAATTGCGGTAGTAATGTATGATAATTAATCAATAGTAGTCACGATGCCTGTAATAGAAAAATTTCAAATAGCCGCCGCATACAGCCTGATGGTGTTAATTGTAGTAGTACTGGCAGCCTGTGGCGGTACAGGGTCATCCGATGATGGCGCAGACCCCGGTGTGCTCGAGGTGCCGATTGCTTACATCAAGCGTCCGCTTCCGACGAATAATCAGGGTGATCCTGTTCAGCTCGATTTTCGTGATCCGCGTTTTTTTACGGAAGGTGGCGACGTATACTTTCGCGATAATTCATCCTCTGTAGCAGAGGAAGCAAATCTGACCCTGGCTATTACTCAGGGTATGGGGGACGTTAAAGGGCTTAATGTATCTTTTGATGGCAAACGTATAATATTCTCATTACGATTATTTGATCCTGACCTCAACGATGATGACATACCGACCTGGAATATTTACGAATACGATCTGGAACTTAATTCACTAAGGCGTATCATTAGTAGCGACCTGGCTGCGGAAGAGGGTGATGATTTGTTTCCCGCATATCTTCCCGATGGTCGCATTGTGTTTGTATCGAGTCGTCAGCGTCAATCTGCTGAAATTTTAAGTAACGAAGGTAAACCCCGATACTCAGCACTGGTCGAAAATGGAAACACCATAGCCATGGTACTTCATGTGATGAACAATGAGGGGGGTGAGATTCGTCAGATATCTTTTAATCAAAGTAACGATTACAACCCGATAGTAATGTCGGGTCGGTTCAGCGGCCAGATTTTATTTAGTCGTTGGGATAAAGCCGCAGGTAATAGTGAAGTTAATTTGTATAAGATAAACCCGGATGGTAGCGAACAGGAACTTTTGTATGGCGCTCATAGCCACGATACGGGCACTAATGACAGTACTATTCAGTACACCGGTGCTCGTGAAATGCTGGATGGTAATATCATGGTAGTTACTCAACCGTTTCAGGGCACATTTGGCGGTGGCGACATTGCGATTATCAATACCGACAGTTTTGTTGATAACGATAGACCACTGTGGAGCTTAAACGGTATGCTCGGGCCCGCTGAGTCGACTGTTACAATCAACAATATAACGAACGATGGATCGATATCACTGAATGGGCGATACGCTTCGGCATTTCCACTGTGGGATGGCAGCAATCGTATTCTTGTCAGCAAGAGCACCTGTCAGATTGATGTCGATGGGGAAGTACGGCCATGCGTAGAGCCCTGGATATCAGAACCCACTGCTATTGAAGTTTCGCCCGCTTATGGAATCTGGATTTACGATGCTGGCAATTTGACTGAGAAAGTAGTGGTCAAGGCCGAAACCGACACGGTTATGACCGACATCGTCGCACTACAGACACGTTTGCTACCTAATGTAATATTCGATAACGGGTCCGGAGATATCAATGTGATCTGGCGAGACGAAGGTGTTGGCGTCGTCAATATTAAAAGCGTATATGACTTTGCGGACACGACCTTCAATGGTTGCTTTCTAAATGAGTGTACAGACGCAACTGGTATTAACAGTGTGAATGATCTGGGTGACCCGGTCAATGCAACTGCCGACCAACGTCCGGCCCGATTTGTTCGCTTTATCAAACCGGTTTCACTGCCGGATGAAGATGATCCAACATTACAGGATCCGCCTGATCTTGCGCGAGCAGCGTTCGGTCCAGATCGCAATCTCGGTATGCGGGAAATTCTGGGCTATGCACCTGTTGCACCGGATGGTTCGGTCAAGGTTAAGATTCCATCGAATGTACCTCTGGGCATCGAAGTGCTGGATAAATTTGGTCGGCGCATCGGGCCTCGTCACGATAACTGGTTTCAGCTGCGACCCGGTGATACCCTGAACTGCGTCGGTTGTCATAGTCATACTGGCAGTAATAACGTTCCATTAGCGCATCATCGAGGCGATGCCGTTGCTCCGTCGATTAACAGTGGATTACCCGCCAGTCTGATATTTGCCAATACTCAGATTCCAGGAACCACTGACGCTTACTGGGGCGATCTTGGTCAAACCATGGCGGAAATCAGATTCGATCGCGTCGCAAATACATTACCGATTGCAACCCCAGAGCCCGAGCTCAGTATCAATATTCACTATGACGATGTCTGGACCGATCCAGCAGTGCGTGCCATCGACAGCAGTTTCGAATATCTCTACGCGAATCTGCCGACTTCGGTGCCTTCTCCGGCAACCACAAATTGTTCTCCGTGGAATTCAAAATGCAGATCGATTATTGATTACGAACAGAATATTCATCCGCTCTGGCAAGTAGATCGCGGTGCCGATGTTGATGTGAATGGCGTCGGTGACGATACCTGTACACAATGCCATAGCATTGTTGATGCAGCCGTGGCACCGCGCGTGGCAGATGCTCAGCTGGATTTGACAGATGGTGTATCCGACCAGAATGCAGCTCGGTTCAAATCCTACCAGGAGCTTTTCTTTACCGATGCTGGCGAAGAACTGAATATCATGGGTGAACTGGTTAATATTCAAATTGAAGTCGATGTTCTGGATAGTGACGGCAATGTTATCGGTACTGAATTCATAGATGATCCGGCTGCGCAGGTTTTCGGAAATATGTCTGCAAATGGTGCTCGAGCCAGCTATTTTATTGAAAAGATGACAGAAACCGAGCTGGAGGCAGGCAGAAATTTATCGACAGCAGCAAGCGATCCGAATTATATTGATCACTCAGGTTTTTTAAACAATGATGAATTACGTATGATTTCCGAATGGCTGGACATTGGTGGGCAATATTTTAATGATGCCTTTGATTCGGCCGCTCCGCAAAATTAGGCATCGATCCAGTCAGTATTAATATGGTTTACAGGGGCTATTTACTGCCGATATTTCTGGTTATTGTGACACTATTTTCTGGTCTGGTCTGTGCCGAGGATGATCAGGCCATAATGGTTAAAGTCGCCGATCCGTTTATTAATTTACGCACCGGTCCGGGAAGCGCGTATCCGATATTTTATGTGATTGATCGCGGAGAGCTGGTTACAATCGAAAAGCGACGCACGGAATGGTTCAAAATCCGGTCAAAAGACGGAAAAACCGGTTGGGCGAGTCGGCAAGAAATGCAGCTCACTCTGTTACCGGGTGGGGAAACATTTCAACTTCCTGAAGCCGACTCGGATGATTTTGTCACTCGTTTATGGGCCTACGGTGTTAGTGGTGGCGAGCTGGATAAGGCTCCAGTTGTAACAGTGTTTTCTGCTTATTCATTTACCGAAAACCTGTCCGGCGAATTGAGTTACAGTCAGTCGTCGGCGAGCTTTTCGAGTAGTAGTTCGATAAAGGCGGCGTTACTGATGCAGCCTTTCCCGGAGTGGGCAGCTTCGCCATTTTTTACTCTTGGAGTGGGTAAAATAAAAGTGAAATCCGGTGCAACTCTGATTTCAGCGAATCGACAGGAAAGCACAATGGCCCAGGTTGGTCTGGGTTTTCACTATTATCTTAGTAGACGTTTCGTGATTCGATTTGATTTCAACGAATACGTTATTTTATCGGCAAACGATAGTAAAGATGACAATGAGGAAATAAACGAGTGGAAAATCGGCTTCTCAGTATTTTTCTGACTTTGATATTAACCTCAGTCACCTCGACATACGCCCAAACTGTGGAGGAAACTGATGAAGATTCGGAGCAAAGCTTAATTCAGCCTCAAATAGAAAGAGTTGAATTTGATGAGTCGCTGATAGATTCGGAAGACTTCGAGATAGGGCTATATACCGGCATGCTCAGTATAGAAGACTTCGGTGTCAACTCTGTCAGCGGATTAAAGTTTGCCTATCATATTAATGAAAGTTATTTCGTACAACTGGCCGTGGGCGAAAGTCGCGCAGGCATGACCAGCTTTGAGGTACTCAGTGGCGGTGCTCCTTTGTTATCCGATGACGAACGAGACTTGAAATTTTATCAGATAAATCTTGGCTATAACCTGTTTCCGGGTGAGGCTTTTGTTTCGCAATCTACGACATTAAATAGTGCTTTTTATCTGGTATTCGGGCTGGGTAGCACCGATTTCGCCGGCGACGACCGGCATACAGTTAACTACGGATTTGGATATCGCCTGTTATTCAAGGATGCATTTAGTGTCAATGCAGATTTAAAAAATCATGTATTCGATATGGATATTTTTGGTGAAAAGGTCGAGACCAATAATATTGAATACTCACTGGCTCTTAGCTGGTATTTTTAATCGAGGAAAAGAATATGATTGTAATTAGACGATCTATCAAAATTGTTTTATTACTGGCCAGTTGCCTGGTTTTCAGTGTATCTGCCTGGTCCGCTTCGACTTCGAATCCTGCGCCAAACTTTACTTTGAAAAGTCTAAGTGGTAAGAATCTCAAACTTAGTGAGCTGGCCGGTAATGTCGTGTTGATTAATTTCTGGGCGTCATGGTGTGGCCCCTGCCTGAAAGAGATGCCATTGTTGAATGAAATCCACAACAAGTATGAGCCGTTAGGGTTTACTGTGCTGGGTGTTAATGTTGAGCAGAATAGTGACAGTGCAAAAGACTTCCTGGCGGGCAATGGTGTCGATTTCCCTATATTACTCGATAATCAGAATCGGGTTAGTAAGCTATACGATGTTGTTGCAATGCCGACCACCGTGCTAGTAGACAGGGATGGCAACATGCGTTTTTTACACAAAGGCTATAAGCCCGGTGATGAGGCTCAGTATCGAAAGATGGTGAAGAAGCTTGTTCGTGAATAAGGTATCTTTCATTCGGCTTCTGGGGCTGGGGCTGGCGTTGCAGATAACGGGGTGCAGCACAACGCCCTGGGTTAAACCTTATGAGCGAGCTAATCTGTCTGATCCGGTTATGAGTTTCAATCGAGATCCAGTATCAACCACTTATCTACACCATGTTTACGAAGCTCGCGAAGGAACACGAGGTGCTGGTATTGCCAGCGGTGGTGGTTGTGGTTGTAACTAGAGCGTTGCTTTAGGTTAAGAACTTCGATATGCGGATATCCTTCTTTTTTCTTCTATGGATTTTAGGTAGCTGCTCGTATGCCGCAGTATTGCCCGAAGACAGGGCTGATGTGCTCTATCACAATTATGATGGTGGTGGCGTGGAAATCAGTGGACCCTCGATTCTGGTAAGAAAAAAATTTGGTGATTTCGTTTCGGCTAGTGTAAATCATTATGTCGATAATGTTTCCAGCGCCTCGGTCGACGTGTTGACCAGCGCTAGTCGATATTCGGAAAAACGTGACGAGAATTCGCTTGCAGTCGATATTTTGCATAACAGCTCAACTATCGCTGTATCTTTAATTAATAGTCAGGAAAGTGATTTCGATGCGTCGACGTTTAGCCTGGGTTTTACTCAGGACATGTTCGGGGATCTGACGACTGTCAGCATGGGTTTTTCACGTGGTGATAATACTGTAGGTCGCAATGGTGATGCCGATTTTGACGAACAGTCGGACTCTCGCAGTTATCGGCTCGGTGTATCTCAAATATTCACTAAGGATTTAATCGTATCGTTTTCACTCGAAAGTGTTACCGACGAGGGTTTTCTTAGTAATCCCTATCGTTCCGTACGTTATCTTGATACCAGTACGCCTGATCCGGGTGATTTCGTTTTTCAGTCCGAAGTGTATCCGCGTACCCGAACCAGCACTGCATTTGCGATGCGTGGGCGATATTTTCTTGAGCGTCGCTCAGCACTAAATGGCGGCATTCGCTTCTATAGCGATAGTTGGGGGATAGAGTCTACAACGCTGGAAGCAGGCTATACCTGGCCACACGAGGAAAGGTGGATTATTGAAGCCAGCCTGCGATTTTATGAACAGCAAAAGGCCGATTTTTATAATGATCTGTTTGCCTTTGAAAATGCTCAGAATTTTCTGGCCAGAGATAAGGAATTAAGTACCTTTCAGAGTATTACACTGGGTGGCGGCTTCAGTTACGAACTAGATAATACAGGCTGGTCATGGATTAAACGCGGTAGCCTGAATTTTTACTTCGACCATATCATGTTCGATTATGACGATTTTCGTGATTTGACAGTTACAGCTAGTGCTGGAAGTGAGCCGCTATACAGTTTTAATGCCAATGTAATACGGGCATTTGCTTCTTTCTGGTTTTAGTGCTCGTTTCGCTGACGTCTTTGCACTCCTCGCAATAACAGTATTGGGCCTGCTATTGATGTTATAAAATAACCGCATCTGAGTCCCACTTGCGGTAAACCGATGAGTTTTATCCTGTTTAGCCAGTTACCCGAACGCAGGCCCTGGCGAACGAGTTGACTAAAATACCAGCTTAATCCACTCACAAATTAATGAGGCCAAAGCTAAATATGTCCATTTGGTTTAACGACGGCCTATCAATAAATTGGAGACCAACTTTCGGGCCTGTCCAACACTGGATTAAGTCGCGGCTGCGCGCGATCTATCCTTTTTTGTTATGTGTATTTTTACGTTCCCACCCGACCAGTTCAAGTATTTCAGTAGCCACTTCCTGAATAGGTCGATCATTGGAGACTTCTGCTTCATGAATATTCGAATCGATTCCCGCTTTTAACCACTTTTCGGAGTTACGGATGTCTTCTTGACGTTCGGTTGTTACGTCTGCCGATAGTCGTTCCTTTATGTTCTCGAGTGAAGTAGTAAGCGCAATTACTCGCAATGGGAAAGGAACAATACTCTTTAGTGTGTCTAAATCTGCCTGGCTGCGGATGGACCAGGCTAATAGAAATCGGCTTGCACCTGCATCCATGTAGTTTGTGACTACAGCTTTGAGATTTGCAAACAGAATATTCCGAGACTGCTCCTTGCTGAGATCGGGAAT
>JAAEOZ010000812.1 GCA_024222685.1 Gammaproteobacteria bacterium
ATGCAGGGGCAGCAAATTGTCGATGAAGTGTTTTTACATGAAATTACATCGGACGGAGTTGTTGTTAGATTCAGAGGTTACCTTATCAGCGTCGGTGTTTTGCAGAACTGGACGCTTAATTAATAGATTAATCCTCTGGCGATACAGCCTTCAGAATTAGAGCCGCCAGCGATTCCGGTAATTTGATATTCCCAGCGAGTGCAAACTGATGTGCGTTATCAGACATTTTATTCCAGGTTTTTCGAATAATATCGATCCATTTCTCTTCACTGTAATCTGGATGTCTGGCGACGAAATCGACCAGATAATGCTCGATAAAACAAAGATCAGTAACGTCTTCCAGCAGCTGGGTATCCGGATTGTTTTTTATGCTTTTCTTGGCGACTGCTTTTCTAACGCGTTCAATATCCACTTCATCAAATCCAGCCCGGTCTAATAGCTTTGCCGCGACGTCGGCCTGTATTTTGTACAAATCCTTACGCCATTTCAGGTAACCCAATCGATCCATCGGGTAGGCATTGCGTGGAGACTTCCAGCGCTCAATATGCTGAGCGCGAATGGCGAGTTTCATAGCATCTGCGGCCAGTGGGCTGTAACGATCCAGCATCTCGGTCATGCGTTCCGAGTAGAGCAGTTCCTTGGGCCAGTCTCTACCGTCTGCTTTTACGATATTTGGATCCTCGGCATTGGCAGCATCGATTAGCTTGAGGGCCTGTTGGTAGATTTTTTTCTGTTGAGACATTTGTTTGGTTTTTGTTTGAGGTTGTCGAGTGGATTATACTCATGCTACACCGTATTGAGGTATTCAGGAGCATTCATCAGGATTAAATACAGCCTTCTAGTTAACAGCACCGA